>JACCYG010000060.1 GCA_013696595.1 Actinomycetota bacterium
GTATTACTGTTGCCCAGGAGCGCTCCGCAAGGAGGGGGTCCATGGGGGAACCATGGGTTCCCCCATGCTGAGAGCAGCGGACTTCTAATCCGCGGGTCGCAGGTTCGAATCCTGCCAGGCGCGCTGCGCGGAAATCGGGCCTGGCAAGCCTCGCCCCTGCCTCTCGCGCCCCCCGCGAAAGCTCCGGAGGGGCGAGGCTCGCCCCGCCCGCGCCTACCCGGCAACGAAGACGACCTCCTCGCACGTTCCCTGGACGAGGTCGGACCGGTCTGCCTCGACAACGTCGTGGCCGTCACCGCAGAAGATGTAGTCCTCCGCACCGTCGCGGTCGGCGGCTTCGATCACATCGTCGCCGGAGCCGGCGTCGACCCAGTCGTACCCGGGACCGGGCGCGAGGATGTCGTGACCAGGACCGGCCTTCAGGATGTCGTGACCGCTTCCGCCGCGAAGGTTGTCGCCGCCGAATCCGCCCGTTAGGAAGTCGTCACCCGCTCCGCCGCGCACCTCGTCGGCGCCGTATCCACCACGGAGCTCGTCGACGCCGTATCCCCCGACGAGCACGTCGGCACCGCCTCGCCCGTACACGAAGTCATGGCCGGCGCGCGCGTCGATGTAGTCGGGCCCGCTGGTCCCTTCGACTCTGTCGTCGCCTCTCGTCCCGTAGATCGTCGCGGCTCCGGCCGCGGGCACGACCCCGAGAGCCACGACTACCAAGGTCACGATCCTTGCGTTCACGGCGTGCCTCCTGACGGTCAACCGGAATCTCATCTCGCGTCGCATCCTGGCCTCGCCTCGTAAGTGCGGCGTTTCCGCTTCGTAACGATCGCGTCACAAAGGAACGGCGGATACGGCCTCGACCGCGCGGTCACGGCACGACCGGACCGTTCGACGCCATCTGATCGATCGGGTCGGCTCGTAGCGGGCTAACTCGGCGCCGCGTCGGCCTTGGCGCGTAGGAGCTCGCGTCCAATCGCCTGGAGCGACCCCGCCATAGGAATCGCGGCAAGCGCGCCGAGCACGCCTGCGAGCTCCGCGCCGATCAGGATCGAGACGAGGACGGCGAGCGGCGAGAGCTCGACGGTCCGTCCGTAGATGAGCGGCTGGAGAACGTGGTTCTCGAGCTGCTGGTAGACGAGGAAGAACGCGACGACGATCAGGCTCTGAACCCAGCCGAGTTCCACGAAGATGACGAGCGAGACGATGATCGCCGCGAGCGTCGCGCCTGCGAGCGGGATCAGGTCGAGTAGGGCGACGACGAGCCCGAGCGCGACGGCGTAGTCGCTCCCGACGGCGAACAGGACGATGGTCGTCACGACTCCCGCGATCACGCTGATCGTCAGGTTGCCGGTGACGTAGCCGCCGATCGTGCGATAGATGTTGCCGCCGACCCGCTTCCACCTGATCCGCGTCCGTTCGGGAAGGGTGCCGAGGAATCGCTCCACGACCCGCGGCCCCTCCAGGAGCATGAAGAACACGAGGAAGGCGATCGTGAGAGCGCCGATCACGGCCGTGAGGACGCCCTGCGCGATCGCGACGGCGGGCGCAGTGAAGCCAAGGATTCCCCCGGCCCCTTGTTCCTCGACGGCCTTCCGGACGCGCTCGACGATCCCGTAGTCCTCCTCGAGGAAGCCGAGCGGGCCGCGGCCGGCCGTGACATCCTCGACGATGTTCGGCACTTCCTCGACGAAACGCCGCACCTGTTCGACGAGCGGCGGGATGAGCAGGAAGCCGAGCGCCGCGATACCGAGCAGCGAGATCAGGAAGACCAGACCCGACGCGAGCCCGCGGCCGAGCCCTCGCCGTTGAAAGAACTCGACCGCAGGGTTGAGCGCGGCGGCGAGGAAGACTGCGATCAGGACCCAGGTGATGACTCTCCACGCCAGGTACACGAGCCCGAGGACGAGCGCGAAGAGGAGCGCCACTCCAAGGACGACCAGGATCGTGCGCGGGCGGAATGAAACGACCCGCTCGGGGGCCTCGACCATCCGGTTCAGTTTGTCGCCTGGACCGGACGCCGCCGTCCTACGCGCTATAACGAGATCCATGAAGCGCGTCCGCCTCGCCCTCGCCCTCGCTTCGACCGCGGCCGTCGCAGGTGGTGCCGCGCCGGCCTCGAGCGCTGGCTACGAGACCTGGCCGAATCGAGTGCAAAGCGCCAGGGACCACCAGGAGACCCGGTCCGGGATCGTCAGCTTCGCGGTCGTGGACGAGCGCGGCGTGACGCGCGGCTACCGCCCCTGGCTGCTCGCACGCTCTGCGAGCGTCCTCAAGGCGATGCTCATGGTCACCTATCTGAACCAATCGTCCGTGCGAGACCGCCCCTTGCGGGACTCGGACCGCAACCTCCTCGCGCCGATGATCCGTTGGTCCGACAACGCGACCGCGACCACGATCCGAAACCGGGTCGGCGCCGCGGCGATCTATCGCCTTGCCCGGCGCGCGGGAATGAAGCGGTTTCGCCTCCGGTATCCGTGGGGCTACTCGGAGATCTGTGCGGTCGACCAGGCCCGTTTCTTCTACCGGATCGACTCGTACATCCCCGCACGCCATCGCCCGTACGCGATGTGGCTCCTTGCGAGCATCGTCCCCTCGCAGCGGTGGGGGATCCCGCCCGTGAAGCCGGACGGCTGGAGGATCTATTTCAAAGGCGGCTGGGGCTCGGGCACGGGCGCGGTCACGCACCAGATCGCGCTCCTTCGGAACGGCGAGGAGCGAATCGCCATCGCGGTCCTGACGCGGAGAAACCCGAGCCACACGTACGGCACGCGCACGATCACAGGCATCGCCGGGCGCCTGCTGCGCGGCGTCACCTAGGCGCCTACTATCCGTCGTGTAGCGCGAGACCCGCCGCCGCGGGCGCCGTTCGCGACCTCGCCGCGCGCGCCGGCGGGCCCTGGCGAGATCCCGCGGCGCTTCCGCGAGAGGTCGCCGCGAGCTAGGAAAAGCGGGCGACGGGATTCGAACCCGCGACCCTCAGCTTGGAAGGCTGATGCTCTACCAACTGAGCTACACCCGCGTTCCGGGGATGGTAGCGAGCCGTCCGCCTCTGGTGATCCGCGGGCGGGGCAAGCCCCGCCCCTACCGTTGCGCTCCCTACGATGCTCGGCAT
>JACCYG010000076.1 GCA_013696595.1 Actinomycetota bacterium
CGAACGCTAGGCCCTATCCTTCGATCCAGCTAGACGAAGTTCTCGATACGACCTATCGCTATGACCGATAGCACCCTCTCCCTTCTCTGGGACACCACGCGGCTTCGCCTCCTCGTCGAGATCGACCGCAAGGGCAGCGTCTCGGCGGCCGCGCATGCGATCGGGATCGGGCAGCCGACCGCGAGCGCGCATCTTCGGCTTCTCGAGGCCTCGGCCGGGCAGCGTCTCGTCGAGCGGAACGGTCGCGGAAGCCGGTTGACAGAGGCCGGGCATGTTCTCGCCCAGCATGCGTCGGAGGCGCTAACGACGCTCGCCGCGGGCGAGGAGGAGCTCCACGCGCTCGCAGGACTCGAGACCGGCACGATCCATATCGGTGCGTCGACGACACCGGGTGTTTACGTCCTTCCGGACACGCTCGCGTGCTTCCGCCGCGACCACCCGAACCTCGGGATCGAGGTGGAGATCGCCTCGAGCGGCGAGATCGTGGACCGACTCCTCGCGGGCCGGGTGCAGATCGCGCTCGTGGGAGAGCCGAAGGTTGACAACCGCGTGACGCTCGAGCCGTTTCTGGACGACGAGATCGTCGGCGTCGCCAAGCCCGGGACGCTTGCCGTGCGAAACGGGAAGGTGCGCGGTGGCGCGCTCGCCGACCAGACGCTGCTCGTCCGCGAGCGAACCTCGAGCACGCGGCACCTTTCCGACCGTGCGCTCGCTGACGCGGGAGTCCGTCCACAGCAGGTCTGGGAGCTTGACTCGAGCGAGGCGATCAAGCGCGCGGCGCGGGAGGGCCTCGGCGTCGCGTTCCTGTCGCGCTATGCCGTTGCCGAGGAAGTCGAGCGAGGCGACCTCGAGAGCTTTCGCCTCGCCGGTCGGTCGCGGATCATGCGGACGCTCAACATCGCACGGCTCTCGCGCCGCCCTCCCTCACCGAGCGAGCGCGGCTTTCTCGCCACGCTCACGCGCTGTTGCGCGAAGAGCGCGGACTACGCGTCCGCCTGCGTTCGATAGCCGCCCCGCAAGCCTAGAGCTCCTTCGCGAACTCGCGGTACTCCTTCTTCAAGGTCGGATCCGTTCCGAGGTAGGCGTGCTTCGACATGTCGGCGGTGTAGCGGCTCGCCGGCGGTGTCCGGCCGAGCGCCTCTGCGACGCTTCGGATGTGGTGCGGGGCGGCGCCGCAGCAAACGCCCAGGTAGTTCACGCCGAGCGAGTGCGCGGCGCGCGCGAAATCGCCGAGCTCGTAGCGGTTACACACGAACGGATCGAGGGCCGTCGGGAACGGCCGTCCGTCCGGGAAGTCATGGTAGTGCGCGTCCTCGAGCGACTGGAACGTGGGCTGCTCGTCGTGCGTTCGGTAGGGGACAGGGAGCGCAGCGACGTGGCCCTTGACCGTCGCGCGGATCTTCTCGAGCAGCGGCAACATCGTCTGCGGTCCCCGAATGCAGTTCAGGCCGACGACGTCGGCGCCCGCATCCTCGAGACGCTTGCACGCCTCCTCGGGTGACCAGCCCTCGCGCGTGTGCGGCTCACGGTGGACTGCGAGGGTGATGACGGCCGGGACGCCTGCCTCCTTGATCATCTCGGTCGCGAGGGCGGCCTCGGTCGCCCACGAGAAGGTCTCGCCGATGACGAAGTCGACACCGGCCTCGATCGCCCAGCCGACCTGCTCCTCGAACATGGCGCGAACCTGCTTGTGCGTCTCCTCCTCGTCGGGGACGAAGACGTTCGTGTTGCAGATGTCGCCGGCGAAGAGCGTTCCCGTCTCGTCGGCGACCTCCTTCGCGAGC
Organism: Actinomycetota bacterium; assembly: GCA_013696595.1. Lineage (GTDB taxonomy): Bacteria > Actinomycetota > Thermoleophilia > Gaiellales > Gaiellaceae > JACCYG01. The sequence goes on from JACCYG010000076.1 coordinate 1,785, forward strand.
GCAAGCGCCTGCCGGTTGATCGGCTCGAGGTCGTTCTCGCGGCCGATGATCTTGAGCTTCTCGCGATGCGCGTAATAGGTGAACGCCTCGACGACGTCCGAGCCTGCATGGACGAACTCGCGGTGGAGCTGCGCGACGAGCTCGGGGTGCTCGAGGACGACCTCGGGGACGAAGGCTCCCGCCTGGAGATAGCCGCGCCGCTCGAACTCGAAGAGGTACCCCTCGGCGCAGATCACCGGCCCGTCCTCGAGGCGCTCGAGTAGGCCAGGCTTCGTTTGCGTCGCGCTCTCGTTCACGGCGCCCACCCTCCTTTGGTGCAGTTACAACAACAACAGTTGCCAGTATCGTTACGGATAACGCGGATGGCCGCAACGGAAACCTCTCCCGGGCGTCCCGAAGGGCGCGTATCGGGCGCTTACGCGCGGCTGCAGAATCTGCTCGGGGA
>JACCYG010000085.1 GCA_013696595.1 Actinomycetota bacterium
GCGGTAAACCCTTCGGTTATCTCTGCATCCGGGTTCACGATCGACTCGAGGATGTACTGCGCGTCCTTGCCCTTGAGCGACTCGTCGAGATTCGGCCCCGTCGTCCCGTCGGACCCGGCCGCTTTGAACGTGTGACAGGTCCCGCAACCCGGGCTTGCCGAGTCGAAGACCGCCTTGCCCGCCTCGGCGTCGCCTGCCGCCACGGTTTCCTGCGGCACCGTGCCCTGGACGTCCTCCGGAGCCGGCGTCGTCGTCTCGCCGCCGCCGCAAGCAGCGACGAAAAGCGGCAGCGCGAGTAGGAGTAGGGCGAGGACGCGGCGCACCAGGCGGGGAAGTCTACTGATCGCCAAATGCGGCGCGGCGGGCCTGCCCGGAGCTAGACTTTTCGCCCCAACCTCCGTTTACGAAGGAGTCGAAGAAAACAATGAAACGCAAGGCGTACGGGCGTGACGCGGGCCTCTCCACCCGGATGTTCACGACGATGTTCCTGCTGGGCGGGGTTTACGTGGCCTTTTTCAGCGCGCTCGTCTACTTCACGGGCATGGGCTTCATCGCGGCGTTCCTGATCATCGGGGCGCTCGGGTTCATCCAGTACTTCACCTCGGACAAGATCGCCCTCAAGGCCTCGGGAGCGAAGGTCGTGAGCCGCGAAGAGGCGCCGGAGCTGCACGCGATGGTCGAGCGCCTGTGCGCGATGTCCGATCTGCCCAAGCCGAAGGTCGCGGTCATTCCGAGCGACGTCCCGAACGCGTTCGCGACCGGTCGAAGCCCGAAGCACGCCGCCGTCGCCGTCACCCGTGGGCTGTGGGACCGCCTCGAGCCCCGCGAGATCGAGGGTGTCCTCGCGCACGAGCTCTCGCACGTGGGGAATCGCGACGTCGCGATCATGACGATCGCGAGCTTCTTCTCCATGGTCGCGTCCTACATTGCACAGATGGCGATGTGGGGCGGCGTCGGCCGCGACAACCGAGAGGGCGGTCTCCCGATCGTCCTCATCGTGATGCTCGTGTCGATCCTGACCTACGTGATCTCGAACATCCTCATCCTCGCGCTCTCGCGCTACCGCGAATTCGCCGCCGACCGCGGGGCCGCACTCATCACCGGCGCGCCGGAGTACCTGATGAGCGCGCTTCAGAAGATTGCGAGCCAGATGACCCGCATCCCGCAGCGCGATCTGCGTGAGGTCGACGGGCTGAACGCGTTCTTCATCCTTCCGGCCACGTGGAAGCAGTCCGCAAGCGGGCTCTTCCTGACACACCCGCCGCTCGAGAAGCGACTCGCGCGGCTCGCCGTGATCGCACAGGAGATGGGGCGGCCGGTCCAGTAGTCGCGCGGCTAGGCTGCGGGCGTGGGACTCGGCAACGTCCTCTTCGGCCGCAAGAAGCTCCAGGGGCCGAAGCTCGAGAAGCTCTTCGCGCTCGCGAGCGCGCAGGTGACGCTCGAAGCCGAGCTCGGCCTGCGTTCGGCGGGTGTCGCAGCCGTCGTCTTCAAGCCACTCTCGGCGGGCGAGTTCGACCGCGCGCAGGGGGAGATCGAGGAGTTGCTCGTCGCGGTTTGCGAGAGCACCGGCTCGAAGGTCGACCGGAGGCCCGACACGCTCGGATTCCAGTGGCTCCTCGTCCGCGACCCCGATCTCGAGGATCTCGTCGCCTCCGTCCATCTCGTGAGCTCGGAGCTTGAGGCGCGCGGGTTCGGCGCGCAGCTTCTGGCTGCTCTCTTCGCGTTCGAGGGGCGTCCGAAGCGGATCCAGCTCGTGTACGGCTTCAAGCGCGGGACATTCTGGCCCTTCGTTCCGACGGGCAAGGGACAGGAGCGCGACAACGCCGAGGAGCTTCGCCTGAAGAACGAGCTCGAGGGCGAATTGCCGATCGAGCCCCAGCTCGAGCGCTGGCTCGGCCTCTTCGATGCCCCCATCGATTAAAGGTTCGGGCCGCTGCCTCTGCGGGGGAATCGAGTACCGGGTGCACGGGCCGCTTCGAGACGTCGTCTTCTGCCACTGCACGCGCTGCCGGCGCACGCACGGGCATTTCGCGGCCTACACGGCGTGCGCGCGCGATGATCTCGAGCTCGTCGAGGATCGAGGTCTCCGCTGGTACGAAGCGGACGACCGCAGGCGCGGATTCTGCGCCGAGTGCGGGGCGAGCGTCTTCTGGGAGCGGGAGGGAAACTCGACCGTGAGCATCTCCGCCGGGACGCTCGACGAGCCCACCGGCCTCGCCCCGAGCCGACACATCTTTACGGCCGACTCGGGCGACTACTACGAGCTGCCCGATGAAGTCGAGCACCAGCCGTAGTCGTAGGGCGGGGCAAGCCCGGCCGAGGGTGTTTATCGTCGCGGCGTGGCCGGCCGCGCCGCTCACCTCTTCGTCGCGTTCCTCGCGGTTACGCTCGCGCCGGCGGCCGTGGCGCAGCCCGGGGAAGCGGGCGAGCTCGCGGCGACCCGGCTCGTCTACGCGGAGAGCATGCGGATTCCGGCCGCATCTCCCGTCTCGCCGGGCCGACCGGGCGAGATCTTCGTCGTGCCGGGGCGCGGCTCGGTCGCCGGCCGCGGACCTCTCGTTCGCTACAGCGTCGCCCTCGAAGGCCGCCTCCCGGTTGATC
>JACCYG010000102.1 GCA_013696595.1 Actinomycetota bacterium
CTCGCGGCGAGCTCTGACCAGTCTGGGCCGAAGCGGTTCAGGAGGAAGAGGTCGTCCCGTCCCGGTACGGCCAGGCTGAAGTGGTTGTCGATCGCCTCGCTGAAGCCATGGAGCACGGCGGCGCGAAACGCGGCGGCGAGGTCGATCTTCGCCTGGCGTACGACGTCCACGCTCGCTCGAGTGGAAGCGGACGCCATCGTCACTCCGAGAGATACCGCGGCTCGGCGAACACGCGCCTCACCATCGGCTCGAAGAACTCGACCGGCAGCGAGTCATAGTCGGGATCGAAGCAGTTCTGGTCGTACAGCTCGCAGAACTCGGCGCAGGCGTCGAAGGAGGGATGGTCGCGATAGCGGTCTCGCGCGTTCCGGTCGCCCCCTTCATGGTGGGCGTAGTAGTACCTCTGAAAGAGCCCATGGTGAGCGACGATCCACCGGATCTCTTCGGAGACGTAAGGCCGCAGGATCGCCGAGACCAGCTCGCCGTGCGTATACGGCGCGAGCTCGTCGCCGAGGTCGTGCAGGAGTGCGCCGACGACGTATTCCTCGTCCCGGCCGTCGCGGTACGCCCGCGTGGCCGACTGGAGCGAGTGCTCATACCGAGAGATTTGGTACCCCGGGAACGAGCGCTTGAGCGCGTCGAGGGCCGCGAGGAGCCGGTCGGGAAGCGCGGCGGTGTACTCGACCTCGTAGCGCGCGAGCAGCTCGTAGTCCTCCCGTGTGCCGTCGGCCATGCGCGTGAACGAGACCGTCTCCACCGTGCCATTCCCGTCCATGCCCGTCATTCTCGCGGACCCGCCCGCCGCTCCGCCCAGGCGCGCGCGGCGTCGCCCGCGTCCGTCGTCTGGCCGAGGGCTGCGTACGCGAGCCGCTCGATGAGCACGGCCGCCTCGCGCGACGTCTCGGGGAACACGTTCACGGCCTGTTTCGTGACGACCACGGCGAGCCGAGGAAGCTTCGCGGCCTCGGCGGCGAGCTCGAGGGCACGCGCGGGAGCCTGTCCTGCGGGGACGAGGTCGGTGAGGAGGCCGAAACCGGCGGCCTCCTCGGCGCTGAACCGCGGCCGCAGGAGCAGGAGCTCCTTGGCCCGTGCAGGGCCGACGAGCCGGACGAGCCTGTGTGTTCCCCCGGAGCTCGGAAGGATGCCGAGCTCGACCTCCGGAAACCCGAAGACGGCCGTCTCGTCCGCGATTCGGAAGTCGGCGGCGAGCGCGAGCTCGAGACCGCCGCCGAGGCAATAGCCGTGAACGGCCGCGAACGTCGGCTGCGGGAGCGCGGCGAACCGCTCGTAGACGGCGCCCGTGTCCGCGTAGTAGGCCACGATCTCCTCGGGTGTGAGCCCGGAGAGCTCGTCGACGTCGGCGCCGGCGGAGAACGCTCGCCCGGCGCCCGCGAGCACGACCGCGCCGCTCGCGCGGACTTCCTCGCCGTCGAGCGCCGCCACGAGCTCCCGCTCGACCGCGGGCGAGATCGCGTTCAGCTTCTCCTCGCGCTGGAGCGTGAGGACGGCGACCGCGTTCACACGGCGGACTTCGACGAGCGGGGGGTCAGGCATCCCGCCACGGTAACGGGACGGCGGAGGTGCCGCTCAACCCGGCCTCCCCCGCACCTCCCGCCGGCCGCTCCCCGGCGGTAAAGTCGAGGCGCATGATCGACTGCGACGTCCACAACAGCTGGAGCACGTCCGCGGTGCTGCTTCCGTACCTCGACCCGTACTTCCGGGACTTCCTCGAGCGCGGTGAGCTTCCTGGTGGCCGCGACTCGTTTCCGCACGCCCACCGGCCCTGGCTGCACCCCGAGGGGTACATGCGGACCGACGCCATTCCGGGCGATGGCGGGGCACCCGGCTCGGACTACGACCTGCTCTGCGAGCAGCTCCTCGACCGCTACGACGTCGAGTACGCGATCCTGACGGGTGACGAGGCGGTCGAGGCCTCGACACTCGCCAACCCATACCTCGCCTCGGCGCTCGCGCGCGCTTCGAACGACTGGACGCTCGAGGAGTGGACCCCGCGCGACCCGCGTCTCAAGGCGTCGCTCGTGGTCGCGCCGCAGGACCCGCCCGGCGCGGCAGCGGAGATCCGGCGGCTCGGCGACCACCCGGACGTCGTTCAGGTCCTCGTCTCCTCGGGCTCGGAGCGGCCCTACGGCGATCCCTTCTATCACCCGATCTGGGAGGCCGCGGCCGAGGTCGGTCTCCCGGTCGCCGCGCACCTCGGCGCGCAGGGGGGCATCAACGCGAACCCGACCGGGTGCGGCCCGCCCACGTTCTTCTGGGAGGGCCATGCACTTCTCTGCGAGACCGGGATGGGGCACGTAGCGAGCCTGATCGCCCACGGTGTCTTCGAGAAGTTCCCGAACCTCCGCTTCACCCTGATCGAGTGCGGGGTCGCGTGGCTCGGGCCGATCCTGTGGCGGCTCGACGCCGACTACAAGGCCCTCCGGAAGGAGACTCCGTGGTTGAAACGGCTTCCGAGCGAGTACGCGGCCGACCACATCCGGCTCACCACCCAGCCGCTCGAGCAGCCGAAGGACGACGCTCACCTTCGCGCGGCGCTCGAAGCGATCGACGGGGAGAGGACACTCCTCTTCGCGACCGACTATCCGCACTGGGACTTCGACGATCCCGAGCTCGTCCGGATCCCGCGCGAATGGCGGGAGCGCGTGTTCAGCGAGAACGCGCGCGAGCTCTACGGTCTCCCCGTTCGTCGGGACGACCGGGCCGGAGCCGCGCAGCCCGTTGTCTGAGCGGCAAAGGCTCCGCGTCTGCAGCGAGAGCGAGCTTGTGCCGGGCGACCGCATCGTTCGCGACCTCGACGGGCTGAGCGTGGGGATCTTCAACGTCCACGGCCGGTTCTACGCGCTCCACAACCGATGTCCGCACCGAGGCGGCGCCCTCTGCCGGGGGCCGGTGACGGGAACGGCGCTTCCGACGAGCGACTTCGAGTTCGTCTACGGCCGCGAGGGCGAGATTCTCCGCTGCGCCTGGCACGGGTGGGAGTTCGACATCGCAACCGGGCATTCGCTCGTCGATCCGCGCATCCGGGCGAAGACGTATCCCGTGGAGGTCGCTGACGGCGACGTCTACGTCGTGATCTAGGAGTGTCCTCGGCTCCATACTGCGCGCGTGCCGCTCTCCGCCCTCGCCCTCGCGCTCGCCGCTGCCGTCTTCCACGCCTTCTGGAACCTCGTCGTCGCCCGCGCGCGCGACCCGGAGGCGGCGACCGCGGTCGCGCTCGTCATCGCGCTCGTCGTCAACGCGCCGGTCGCGGCGGCTGTTTGGCGGCTGGAGGCGCCCGCGTGGCCCTACCTGCTCGCCTCCGCGCTTCTCCACCTCGCCTACGTCGCGCTCCTGGCGGCCGGGTACCGGCGGGCCGAGCTCTCGGTCGTCTATCCGATCGCGCGCGGCGCCGCGCCGGTGCTCGTGCTCGTCGTCGGCGTCGCGGCGCTCGGCGCGTCGACCTCCGCCGGTCAGGCGGCGGGCGTTTGCGTAGTCGCGCTCGGGATCCTGCTAGTCGGCGGGTTCAGGGGTGCCTCGGACTGGACGGGGATCGCGTTCGGCTTCGTCATCGCAGCGGTGATCGCCGCATACACGCTCGTCGACAAGAACGGGATTCGGTACGCCGCCCCCCTCGCGTACCTCCAGATCCTGATGCTGCTGCCGGGCCTCGGCTACGCGGCGGCTCTCGCGCGTCTGCGCGGCTTCGGGACACTCCGGGCAGAGCTGACGCTCGCCTCGGCGGCCGCCGGCGTAGCGTCGTTTGCCTCGTACGCGCTCGTCCTCGCCGCGCTCCAACGTGCGTCGGCCGCATCGGTGGCCGCCGTCCGCGAGACGAGCATCGTCATAGCCGCCGGGTTCGCGGCGCTGGTGCTCGGGGAGACGGGCGGCGTTCCGCGCCTCGCCGGGGCCGTGCTC
>JACCYG010000104.1 GCA_013696595.1 Actinomycetota bacterium
TCCCACGACCAGGCAGCGGAGTGCCAGTTGCCGTTACAGGGAACGTCGTCACCGCTACCACCGCCGCAGACGCCGGGCTCCATGATGTTGAAGAGCCAGACCGGATCTTCGGGACTGCCGCCCGGGATCTCGTTCGCGCCGATGTCGAACACGTTCGTCATGTCGCCGGAGGCGCAGACCATCTTGTTGACGCTGCCGAGGATGACGCCCGAGTCGTGGCACGCGTGATCTTCCATCAGCGGCTCCTTGTTGATCACGGCGGCCGTGCCCGGAGCCGCCAGGGGAACCGCGAAGATCGTGATGTAGTTGCACGGGTCGAACGTGCCGTCCGGAAGCGTTCGACCGCCGGAGGTCTGGTTGTAGACGATCAGCCGGTTGAGGGCGAGGTCCGGGATGGCCGTCAACGTGTGGGAGCCGCAGTCGAGCGGCAGCTGGCCGACGAGGACCGGATCTTCGACATTCGAGATGTCGAAGATGTGAACTCCCTCGAAGCCCGGCGGCACCGGAGCGCCGTCGCAGAACCTTCCGGCCGGGGCCGGCGAGTTCCAGGCACGCACGACGATGTTCTCCCACACGACGATGTCGCCCTGATCGCCGTTGCAGTGCGTCCAGGAGATTTCCTTCGGGTTGCCGGGGGCGTCCCTGAGGATCCGGAACCCGTCGTAGTTTCCGTGAATAACGTAGTTCTCCCAGAAGGCGATGTCGGAGTTGATGTTGCGCTGCGCCGAAATCACTCCGAAGAACGAAGCCGCGTGGGGACTGTGCCCGAGCGCGTGGATGTTCTTCGTGTGCGGGCGCGTCCCGTGGTCGGCCGCCGCCGCGAGCGGCAGGGTGAGCGCGATCAGCGTGAGGCCGGCGAAGACGAGAAAACGAGAGAGTCGCATCGGCACCTCCTTTTGGACGTCCGCTAGAGGAGCGCGCACCGGGTGACGTCCCGGCTCCCGGCGCGGCAGGATTCTCCTGCTATGGCGCGAGCTTTGCAACCCGGTTTCGTGCCGCCGTCGCTTCGGTAGCTAAAGCGCGTGATCTCAGGCGTCCATCACACCGATCTCGTTGTTACCTCGCTCGAGCGCAGCCTGCCCTTTTACCGGGAGCTCCTGAGTTGGACTGAGAGCGGCGAGATCGTCGGTGAGCTTGGGGAACGGGTCGTCTACATCTGGCCCCCGGGGCGAGAGCCGTACTGGCAGGGTTCGCTCGGCCTGCGGGAGAAGCAATCGGACGCGCACGGTGTTCCGTTCGACCGCTACGCGGTCGGCCTCCACCACATCGCGTTCTTCGTCGAGTCCCGTGGAGCCGTGGACGAGCGCGCGGACTGGTTGCGCTCGCGGAATGTCGAGATCGAGAGCGGACCGAAGGAGTACGACTACATCCCCGGGTACTACGCGGTCTTCTTCTATGACCCGGACGGGATGAAGCTCGAGATCCTGCATCACCCGCCGCGCGAGGAGACCTCCTGATGGCGGCCTCGGGCGACCGCGTCTCGGACGCCGCTCGCGACCGAGTGGTCGAGACGCTCACGCGCCACATGGTGGCGGGGACGCTGACGGCGGACGAGCTCGCCACCCGGACGGACGAGGCCTACGCGGCGAGGACGACGGGTGATCTCGAGCACGCTCTGCGAGAGCTTCCACGGCTTCCGCGCGCGCCGCTCCTGACGCGACTTGCCGACCGCGTGCCGCTCCGCGCCCACGTGGTCGCATACGCCGTGGCGAGCGCAATCCTCGTGGCCGTCTGGGCGGCAACGCGAGAGCAGAATTCCGGTCCGAGTGACGAAGGGTTCGGTCTTCTCTGGCCATTCTGGATCATGCTCGCCTGGGGTGCCCTCCTGGCGGCGCACGCGCTCTACGCGCTTCGCCGGCCCGCCTTCGAGCGGCGCGGCCGCGAGCCCGGGCGCTGATTGCCGTCCGGCGCGCCGGGTACAAGGGCACTCGTCAGCAGCACGGTGCCCGGCGACGGGCGGGAAGGAGGCAGCATGGCGACACCGGAACGACGCGGAGGAATGGGAATGCCCGCGATCGGTCTCGGCGGCATCCTCGTGGTCGTCGGGATCATCTTGATGTTCGTGTGGAGTTTCTGGATCGGCCTCATCGTCGCGCTCATCGGCCTGATCGCGTTCGGGGGGTTCGCAAAGGGCCGCTGGTACTAGCACTCAGGCGACTGCAAGGCCCGGGCGGACCAGGCGGACCGGCCGCTCGAGCCTTGCGTCGTTGACGCTTGAGTTGAGCGGCTCCGCTAGCGGTGGCGCGCCGAACGAGCGGCGCGTCCGCTCGGGTTGCGGTGTCCCGTAGAGCGTCGTTCGCTGGCGCGGCGTTCGGCCGAGCCCGCGGATCGCTTTCTCCATCCTTTCCGGCGGCATCTCCTGGCCGTGGGCTGCACCCGCGGCGCGTGAGATCGACTCGTTCATGAGAGTCCCGCCGAGGTCGTTCGCCCCCGCTCGGAGAGCGGCCTGTGCGCCCGCGACGCCGAGCTTCACCCACGAGGCCTGAACGTTCGTTATGTGCGGGTGGAGGGCGAGGCGTCCGACGGCGTGCATGAGAACGGCCTCGCGGAATGTCGGGCCGGGCCGGGCGAGACCCTTCAGGAAGATCGGCGCCTCCATGTGGACGAAGGGCAGTGGGACGAACTCGGTGAAGCCGCCGCTCTTCTTCTGCTGTTCGCGTAGGTGGATCAGGTGCCGCGCCCAGCTCCTCGGCCCCTCGACCGAGCCGAACATGATCGTCGTCGTCGAGCGCAGGCCGACGCGGTGCGCCGTGTCGTGCACCTCGAGCCACTGCGCCGTGCTCACCTTGTCGGGGC
>JACCYG010000114.1 GCA_013696595.1 Actinomycetota bacterium
ATCGCGGCCAGGGCGCCCGCGCTGACGAGATCGCCGCCGATGCTCGCAACCCGCGGGCCGACGCGGTCGGCGACAACGCCGCCGAAGAGCGCTCCGAGGGCGAGCGGAACGGTCGTGAAGAAGGCCGCGATCTCGGTTCGAGCCGCTTCCCGTCGTGATCAGCACGAACCACGGAATCGCCACCGCCGCGATGGTGTTGCCGAGGAGAGAGACGGTGTTCGCCGCGACGAGCACGTAAAGCGGCAGGCGCCTGCCTACAGTGTGCGGCGACATGACGGCGCCATTCTCTCCGGACGTGATCGCGATCTTCGGACCGACGGCCAGCGGGAAGACGGCGGTCGCGGAGGCGCTCGCCGATCGGATTCACGCCGAGATCGTCTCTGCCGACGCGATGCAGGTCTATCGCGACCTCCCGATTCTCACGAACCAGTCCGAGCGGTCCGCGCGGCTCGTCGCGATCTGGCCGCTCTCGCACGAGGCCTCCGTGGCGGAATACGCGTCCCTTGCGCATCGGGAAATCGACGAGATCATTGCCGCGCGCAGGACGCCGATCGTCGTCGGCGGAACAGGTCTTTACCTACGAGCGGCGCTGGCGGAGCTCGACGTGCCGCCCGCGCCCGAACCGGAGGCCCGCGAGCACTTCGAGCGGCTCTACGACCGCGTCGGGCCCGAGGGCGCCCACGCAGTGCTCGCCAATCGCGACCCCGCGGCCGCAGCCGCCATCCACGCAAACGACCGGCGGCGCGTCGTCCGCGCCCTCGAGCTGAACGATGCGGGCGCGTCGCTTCGGCCTAGTCGTGATCGCCTCTGGAGCGAAGAAATGAGGCACCCGACGGTCGTCTTCGGCCTCGAAGTGCCGCGCGAGGAGCTCTGGCAGCGCATCGAGGAGCGAACGCGTGTCATGTTCGAGCGCGGGGTCGGCCAAGAGGTCCGAAACTCACTCGAGGGGCCGATTTCGGCGACCGCGCGAACAATCCATGGGCTCCGCGAGATCGCGGAGCTCCCGCCTGACGAAGCACTAGCCGCCCTTGTTCTGCGGACCCGGCGCTACGCCGCGTACCAGCGTAAGTGGATGCGTCGGATTCCCACGATCGTTACCGTTCGCGCGGATCGCCCCGCCGGCGAGGTGGCCGATGAGATTCTCGAAGTGGCACGGTCTCGGGAACGATTACCTGCTCGTGGAGCGGGGTGACCTGGCCACCCCGCTGACTCCGGCACTCGTCACGCGCCTGTGCGACTACCACTTCGGGGTCGGCTCGGACGGTGTTCTCGAAGTCGCGTCCGTTGACGGTCCGACGGCCGAGGTTGTGATCTGGAACCCGGACGGATCGACTGCCGAGCTCTCGGGGAACGGGACGCGCATCGCGGCACGATGGCTCGCGCGGCAAACAGACGCGGACGAAGTTCGTATCCGCGTCGGTACACGCGAGGTCGTCGCGCACATGCGGGAGGGTCTCCAGGTCGAGACTGAGATGGGAGTTGTCGAGGTCTCCGCACGCGAGGACCTCGATGTCGACGGAACCCGCCTCGAGTTCACACCGGTCTCGGTCGGCAACCCGCACGCCGTCATCGAGCGCGACCCGGACCGTGCCGAGCTCCTTCGTCTCGGCCCCCTCGTCGAGCGGCATCCCCGCTTCCCCGAGCGCACGAACGTCCAACTCGTTCGCGTCGACTCCCCAAACGAAGCGACGGTCGCCGTCTGGGAGCGCGGAGCGGGGGAGACGCTCTCCTCGGGGACGAGCGCATGCGCGGTCGCCGGCGCGGCCGTCGCGAACGGGTGGTGCGAGAGCCCGGTGACGATCCACCTCGCCGGCGGCGACCTCGTCGTCGAGCTGGGTGAGGGCCTTCGGGCACGCCTCACGGGGCCAGCGCAGGAGATCTGCCGCGGCGAGATCGCCGAGGAGCTTCTCGAGGAGGTGAGCGGGCGGTGAGGTTCGCAAAGCGCCTGGATGCGGTAGCGCCTTACCTCTTCTCCGAGCTCGAGCGAAGGATCACGGAGAAGCGCGCGGCGGGCGTCGACGTGATCAGCCTGGGGATCGGTGACCCCGACCTTCCAACGCCGGACGCCGTCGTCGCGGAGCTTGCGCGCCAGTCGGCGAACCCGGCGACGCACCGCTATCCGAGTAACAAGGGCCTAGAGGTCTTCCGCGAGGCGATCGCGGAGTTCTACTCCGAGCGCTTCGGCGTCACGATCGATCCCGCGCGCGAGGTGATCCCTGTGCTCGGAGGAAAGGAAGGCGTCGCCCACATCGCCTTCGCCTGCCTCGACCCGGACGACGTCTGCCTGGTCCCGGAGCCGGGCTACCCGCCGTCGACCTCGGGCCCCGTTTTCGCCGGCGCGGCGGTCGTCTATCTCCCGCTCCTGCAGGAAAACGATTTCCTTCCGGACCTCGACGCGATTCCCACGGAGACGGCCCGCCGGGCAAACCTGCTTTACCTCAACTACCCGAACAATCCGACCGGAGCCGTCGCGCCCGCCGGGTTCTTCGACCGGGTCGTCGCTTTTGCGCGCAGGTCCGACCTGATCGTCGTCCACGACAGCGCGTACACCGAGATCGCATTCGACGGGTACCGGCCGCCCAGCTTCCTCGCCGCAGAGGGTGCAAAGGATGTCGGCGTGGAGATCTTCTCCCTCTCGAAGGGATGGAACATGACCGGCTGGCGCGTCGGGTGGATCGCGGGGAACGCCGAGGTCGTCGACCGGTATCGCGTGCTCAAGACGCATCTCGACTCCGGAATGTTCGACGCCCTTCAGCTTGCGGGCGTCGCGGCCTTGAAAGATGCGCGCGACTTCCCTGCCGAGATGTCCGAGATCTACCGTCGGCGACGCGATCTCATGATCGACGCGCTGACCGAGATCGGTCTCGCGGCTACGCCGCCGCGCGCGACCCCGTACATCTGGGC
>JACCYG010000142.1 GCA_013696595.1 Actinomycetota bacterium
GCCCCCGGTCCAGCCGGAGGACTCCCAGAGCTCGATCGAGCGGTTCTCGAGGTCACGTGAGAGCAGCGGCCCCCGTCGGCGCAGCTCGCGCAAGACGTAGCGGCGAAACGGCGCGTTCAGGTTGAGCCACTGCCGGATCTTCCGCGCCTGCGCCGACTCACCCTTCGCGTAGCGGCGCATTCGCGCCTGGTAGAAGGGCAGGTCCTCGATCGGATAGATGAACGCCTGCCACTCGAAAAGCGCGCGCGCCTCCCAGAGGAGGCGGTCGAGCTCGGCGAGGTCCCACGAGCCCAGGCGACTCCAGAGGACGAGGAGATGGCTCCGCGCGACGCGGCTCGTCGGGTCGAGCTGGAGAAACCCGAGACGCCGGATCGTTTCGAGCACGTCCCGCGCGCTTCCGTCGAGCTGTTGTGCGCGCACGGCGATCCGCCGCGCCTCTCCCTGCGTCAGCTCGAGCACGCGCGGGGTCAGGCGCCGTTTCGGGTCCGGTGGTGCGCGAGGTATTCGAGGAGGTCGGCCCGACTGAGGACACCGACGGGGCGGCCCGTTTGCGCGACGACGACCGCGGGGGCCCCCTCTGCGAAGTCGGCAAAGGCGGTGTCGACGGACTCACTGATCTCGACCGCGGGCAGTGGGGGCTCCATGGCTGTGGCCACCTCGTCGTTCAGCGCGTCCTGGTTCACGAACAGCCGGTCGAGGAGGCCCCGCTCTCGGACCGAGCCGATCACGTCCGCGAGCGAGCTCGCCGGCTCGTGGCGGACGACCGGGATCTGCGAGATGCCATAACGCTGCATGAGCTCGATCGCCAGGCCGACCTTCTCGTGAGCCTCGATGAACACGATCTCCGGAACGTCCGGCTCCTCGCTCCGCTTGAACGAGAGGACCTCCTCGATCGTCGGCCCCGGCGCGCGGCGCTCGAGAAAGCCGTACTCGAGCATCCAGTTGTCGTCGTAGAACTTCGAGAGGTAGCCGCGACCGCCGTCGGGGAGGAGCGTCGCGATCGTCGCTTCCTTTCCGAACCGCTCCGCGATCTTGAGCATGGCCCAGACTGCGGTTCCGCCCGAGCCTCCCACGAGAAGCCCTTCTTCGCGCGCTAGTCGTCGCGCGGTCAGGAAGGAATCGCGGTCGGAGACCGTCACGTACTCGTCGACGAGCGACGGGTCGAACGTCGTGGGCCAGAAGTCCTCGCCGATCCCCTCGACGAGGTACGGCGCCACCTTGTCCGAGGAGTAGATCGAGCCCTCGGGGTCGGCTCCGACGACGAGCAGGTCAGGCTTCTTCTCTTTCAGGAAGCGCGCCGCACCGGAGATCGTTCCCCCGGTCCCCACGGAGAGCACGAGGGCTTCGATCTCGCCTCCCGTCTGCTCCCACAGCTCGGGTCCCGTGGTCTCGTAGTGCGCCTGCGCGTTCGCGTCGTTCGAGTACTGGTCGGGCTTGTGCGCACCGGCGATCTCCTCCGCCAGGCGGTCGGACACCGAGTAATAGCTCTCGGCTGAGTCGGGCGGCACGGCGGTCGGGCAGATGACGACCTCGGCGCCGAAAGCGCGCAGGAGCGAGATCTTCTCCTGGCTGATCTTGTCCGGCATGACGAAGATGCAGCGGTAGCCCTTGAGGGCGGCCGCGATCGCGAGGCCGACCCCCGTGTTGCCGCTCGTCGGCTCGACGATCGTGCCCCCGGCTCGTAGCTTCCCCTCGCGCTCGGCCGCCTCGATCATGCGCAGGCCGATCCGGTCCTTCACGCTTCCACCTGGGCTCATGAACTCGAGCTTGGCCAGGAGCTGGGGCTTCACGCCCCGCGAGATGCGCTGCAGCCGGACGAGCGGCGTGCCTCCGATCAGGTCGAGAACCGTCGGATAGTCCCTCGGCACGGCAATAGCGTATGCGGTCGTGACTTCGAGGCGAGAGCGCTAGTGGCGGAAGTGGCGACGAGACGTGAAGACCATCGCCGCGCCCGCCGAGTCGACTGCCTGCACGACCTCGGAGTCGCGCTTCGACCCTCCCGGCTGGATGAGCGCGCGGACGCCGGCCTCGAGGGCGAGCTCAGGGCCGTCGGGGAAGGGGAAGAACGCGTCCGACGCGAGAGCGGCACCGGTGAGATCGTGCCCGAGCTCGCCCGCTTTCTCGACCGCGAGCCGGACGGCGTCGACGCGGCTCATCTGGCCCGCGCCGATCCCGAGCGTCTGCAGGTCCTTGGCGAGCACGATGGCGTTGGACGCGACGTGTTTCGCAACCCGCCAGGCGAAGAGGAGGTCGCCCCACGTGGCTTCGTCCGGCTGGCTCTTCGTGACGACGGTCATGCCTTCGCGATCGTCGACCTCCGCGTCCGCGTCCTGGACGAGGACGCCGCCGAGGACCCGCCGGTAGTCGCGCTCCACGCTCGTGCCAACGCGACGCTCGCGGTCCTCGAGGAGGCGTAGACCCCGCTTCTCGCGCAAGACCCCGAGCGCGTCGTCGCTGTACGTCGGCGCGATCATCACCTCGATGAATTGCTCGGCAAGGCGCTCGGAGAGCGGGCGCCCAACACGCCGGTTGAGCGCGACGATCCCTCCGTAGGCCGAGATCGGATCGGCTGCGAGCGCCTTCGTGTACGCCTGCTCGATCCCGGACGCGAGCGCGCAGCCGCACGGGTTCGCGTGCTTGACGATCACGCACGCCGGGACCGTGAACTCGCGGAGAACGGCACGCGCCGCGTCAAGGTCGTTCAGGTTGTTGAACGAGGGCTCCGGGCCGGCGAGGCGCTCGACGCGCGAGAGGAGATGTCGGCGCGCACCCGCCTCGGCGTAATACGCCGCCCGCTGATGTGGATTCTCGCCGTAGGGAAGATCCGAGACCTTCTCGAGCGAGAGGAGGAGGCGAGCCGGAAACGTCTCGCGGTCGGCGAACCAGGCTGCGATCGAGGCCTCGTATGCGGCCGTGTGGGCGAATGCCTCCGCGGCGAGCTCGCGACGCGTGACGAGGGGAATCTCGCCGCGCTCGCGGATCTCCTCGAGGACGGAGTCGTAGCGAGCCGCCGAGCAGACGGGGACGACGTGCAAGAAGTTCTTTGCCGCCGCGCGCAGCATGGCCGGTCCGCCGATGTCGATCATCTCGACGGCGTCCTCCTCGCGCACGTCCTTCCGCGCCGCGACCTGCTGAAACGGATAGAGGTTGACGCACACGAGGTCGAACGGCTGGATCGAATTCTCCTCGAGCGCCGCGACGTCGTCCTTGAAATCACGGCGAGCGAGGATCGCGGCGTGAATGCGCGGATGGAGCGTCTTCACGCGTCCGCCGAGGAGCTCCGGAACCTCGGTCAGCTCGTCGACGTGAGTGACTTCGAGGCCCAACTCCTCGATGTACGCCGCCGTCCCGCCGCTGGCGACGATCTCGACGCCCATCTCGACGAGTCCGGGAACGAACGTGTCGAGGCCCGTCTTGTCGAAGACCGAGATGAGCGCGCGCTCAATCGTCACTCAGCGGCGGAGCGTAAAGCGCCCGCGACGTAGAGTCGAGCGGCTTCCGGAAGCAGGCGGTGCTCGATCTCCTGGAGGCGGGCGTGGAGCGTCTCGCGCGTGTCCCCACGGAGGACGGAGACGGTCTCCTGAAAGATGATCGGGCCGGTGTCGACGCCGTCGTCGACGAAGTGGACCGTAACGCCCGTCTCCGTCGCGCCCGCGGCAAGCGCTTCCTGCACCGCGTTCATGCCGGGGAACGCCGGGAGCAGCGAGGGGTGCACGTTGATCGCAGGAAAGCGCGCAAGGAAGCCCGCGGTCAGGAGGTGCATGTACCCGGCGCAGACGACGAGCTCGACGTCGTGGCCGGCAAGCCATTCTCCCATCGCGTCGTCTCGCTCCTCGCGCGTCGCGTAGTTCTCGAGTGCGAAAACGGCGGTCGGGACGCCGGCTGCGCGCGCCCGCTCGAGCGCGCGCGCACTGCCCACGTTCGAGGCGACGGCCGCGACGGGTAGGTCTGCGTCCAGCAGCGCCTGAAGGTTGGTGCCGGATCCGGACGCGAGAACGCCGATCATCCGCAACGCGCGCCCTTTTCCCTACTCGCGCGTGCGAGAGTTGCCCCCGGGGGACCCCCCTTGGTTACCCCCTTGCGATGAGCATATCCGTGAAAAACGCACGGGTGGGAGCCCGAGTGCGCCGAGATCGAAGCGGCTTTGGAACGAGAGGTCACGGCGAGGCCGGCGCCGTCCGATCGAGCCTGCCGCAGCTGCGTCCTACCATCGCACCCCCCATCACGACCCGGCGACGAGTCGTCATTCCGAAATGAGCTCTACTCGAAGATGACGCCGGTGACATCGGCCTCGACTCGCCCGATCACGGGGTAGCCCGCGCCCTCCGCGTCCTCGTCGCGCACGACCACGCAGTACCCGACGCCGAGGTTGAAGACGCGCCGCTGCTCGTCCTCCGAGACGCCCTGAGCATCGAGCCAGGCGTACACCGGCGGACGCTCCCAGCTTTCGGGGTCGATTCGCGCGCCGAGACCGTCGGGGAGCACCCGAGCCAGGTTGCCCGCGATCCCCCCACCCGTGACATGCGCGAGCGCCCGCACGTCCGCGCGCGCCTGAAGGGCGCGAACCTCGTGGAGATACAGCCTGTGTGGGGACAGGAGCAGGTCGGCATCGAACGGCCCGTCGCCGACGAGAGACCGCACGAGCGTGAAGCCGTTCGTGTGGAGGCCGTTCGAAGGCAGGCCGACCACGACGTCGCCCGGCTCGCAGCGTGATCCGTCGATCAACCGCTCGCGCTCGACGAGCCCAACGCAGGTGATCGCGAAATCCAGCTCCTCCTCGCGGTAGATCCCCGGGAGCTCCGCAGTCTCGCCGCCGAGCAGCGCGCAGCCAGCCTCGCGGCAAAGCCCTGCGGCTCCCTCGACCAGCTCGGCAACCTGCTCGAGGTCGATTTCGGCCGCCGCGACGTAGTCGAGCAAGAAAAGAGGATCAGCCCCGGTACAGAGAACGTCGTTCACGCAGTGCGCCGCGAGGTCGGCGCCCGCCGAGCGCAGCCGGCCCGCGCGCCGCGCGAGCATGAGCTTCGACCCGACGCTGTCGGTCGTCGCCGCGAGGAACCGCGTCTCGTCGAGCGCGTAGAGACCGGCGAAAGCACCGAACGGACCGGCCCGTCCCGCTTCGTTCGTCGACTCGACGGCGCTTCGTAGACGCTCCACCACATCGACCGCCTTCGCCAGCGAGACGCCGGCCTGTTCGTACGTGCTCATGCGAGCACCTCGGCGACGAGCTCGGGCCGTCCCTCGGGCCCGTCCGGCAGGAAGCGGACGAGGGTCTCGCCGACTCTCACCTGATGATCGTCGCGTGGAAGCTCGAAGACCTCCGCAAGTGCGACCGCTTTTTCCTCGGGGTCACTCGCACGCAGGTGGATCTCCGCGAGCCGCATCTCCTCCGTCCGCTCGAGCGTCGCCTCGATCCAATCGCGCGGTGGGTGGATCTCGAGGCGGTAGCCGGCATCGGTCGCGATGAACGTCCGCTTTCCCGGATGGTCCTGGATCTTCAACTCGAGATCGGACGCCCGTTCGAGCGCCGCCGTGTAGCCGTCCTCGTCCAGCGCGATGCCGAGATGGTCCACGCGCGGCCGGTCCCAGTGCCCCGGTTGGAGGGCGACGTTCACGGCACCGCGGGCGAGCTCCACGAGCCGCAGGCGAAACCCCATCGCGTCGAGCTCGTCCCAGGCTATGCCCTGCTCGAACCAGTGGGAGTTCTCGCCGACCCAGCCGTAGCGCGCAACGAGGTCGAAGCCGAGCTTGCCGATGTAGCGCGCCTCGACGAGCCGAACCTTGCTCGTCACGAGGTGGTAGTGGAAGACCTGCACCGGCCGGAGCAATCGTAGCCTCGCGGCCCGCCGGCGGCCTGCGTCGCACGAGAAAGGAATCCGGCCGGAATCCGCGAAGTCACGCGCCATGTCCACCTCTCCCTCGGCGCCGCCGCCCACGCAGGGCTACGAACGGCCGTACTACGGATCGGGCCTGTCGCCGGTTCCGCTCCCGAGCATCGAGCTCATCGTCTTCCTCCTCGTCTGGTTCGTCGTCGGCCTCGTGACGCTCGTGGCCGACGGGCGCGAGGGCGTGAGCCCGCCCCAATTCGTGACCGCGTCCGTCGCGCTTGCGGTCGGCTTCATGATCGCGCGCGGCCTCGCCAAGCTCGGCAAGGTCAGCGAAGGCCAGTAGCTTCGGCACGCGCCAGCGCGATACTCTCGCAGCATGGCCGTAGCCCCCGACCGCCTCTGGCGCCACTTCACGCGTGTCGCCGACGCGCCGATCGTGATCGAGCGCGGCGAGGGGTGCTACATCTGGGATACCGAAGGCAAGCAGTACCTCGACGCCCTCGCCGCCCTCTATTGCGTGAACATCGGCTACGGGCCCTGGCCCGAGATCGCCGAGGCGGCACGAGAGCAGCTCGAGCGGCTTCCGTTCTTCACGAACTGGGTCGGTTTTGCCACGCCGCCGGCGCTTGAGCTCGTCGACAAGCTCTCCGAGCTCGTTCCGATCGACGTTGGCCGTGTCTTCTTAGTGTCCGGCGGCTCGGAAGCGATCGAGGCCTCGCTCAAGGTCGCGCGCCAGTATCACCGCCTCCGCGGAGAGCCCACCCGGTACAAGTTCGTGACCCGGCGAAGCGCCTACCACGGGACGACCATGGGCGCGCTCTCGATCAACGGTAGCCCCGGGCTTCGCTCGCAGTTCGAGCCGCTCCTCCCCGGGTGCGTGCGCGTTCCGATGCCGTATCGCTACCGCTGCCCGTACTGCTCGGACAGGCCCGAGTGCACGCTTCAGTGCGCGGACGAGTTCGACGCGACCATCCGCGCCGAGGACCCGCTCACGGTCGCCGCCGTGATCCTCGAGCCGATGCAGAACTCGGCCGGTTCGATCGCGCCGCCACCCGGCTATTTCCAGCGGGTTCGCGAGATCTGCGACGAGCACGGCGTGCTGCTCGTGGCCGATGAGGTCATCTGCGGCTTCGGACGCCTGGGCGAGTGGTTCGGCTCGATCAAGTACGGGATCGAGCCGGACATGATGACCATGGCGAAGGCGCTAACGAGCGCATACGCGCCTCTCGGGGCGCTCGTCGCCAGCGAGAAGGTCGCTGAGCCCTTCTTCCGGGAGGCCTCGAGCTCGTTCCTCCACGGCATCACGTTCGGCGGCCACCCCCTTTCCTGCGCGATCGCGCTCGCGAACATCGACGTCTTCGAGCGCGGAGACCTGCTCGGGCACGTGCGCAGCCACACGGACGAGTTCAGGGCCGCGTTCGACCGTCTCGGCGACGAGCACCCGCTGGTCGGCGACGTGCGCGGTGACGGCTTCTTCTACTCGCTCGAGCTCGTCAAGGACAAGGAGACGAAGGCGACGTTCACGCCGGCCGAGCGCGACGACGTCAAGAGCTTCATCACGCTCGGAGCGCGCGAGCGCGGCGTCTATCTGCGCGTCGACGACCGCGCCGAGACAGCGGTTCAGTTCTCACCCCCGCTCGTCGCCGGGCGTGCGCAGCTCGACGAGTACCTGGGCGTCCTACGTCCGGTCCTTGACGAGACGTACGACCGGTACGTCGCGAACGGATCGTGACGCTCTGGCGCGACGTAGGCGACGGCCTCGCGCAGGGCTACACGCTGCCCGCGAGCTGGTACTCGCACGAGGGCATCTTCAGGCTTGAGCAGGAGCGGATCTTCCAGCGCTTCTGGCAGTACGTCGGCCGCACCGACCAAGTTGCCCAGCCGGGCGATTACTTCGCCTGCCACGCAGGCGCCGTTCCGGTCGCCGTCGTTCGCGACCGCGGCGGCATGCTCCGCGCCTTCGTCAACGTCTGCCGCCACCGGGCCCATGAGGTCGTCCAGGGTGAGGGAAACCGCGCAACCCTGCAGTGTCCCTATCACGCGTGGACGTACGGTCTCGACGGATTGCTGCGAAACGCTCCGCGCGCGGACCGGGAGCCGGGTTTCGACAGGGCCGAGCTCTCGTTGCTTCCGGCTCTCGTCGACACGTGGGGTCCCTTCGTCTTCGTCAACCTCGACACGGAGGCCCAGCCCCTCCGCGAGGTGCTGGGTGATCTTCCCGACCTCGTCGCGCGAGGCGGTGTCGACTTGGATGCGCTTCGATTCCGCGAGCGGGCGAGCTCCGAGCTCGCGGCCAACTGGAAGGTCGTCGTCGAGAACTTCCTCGAGTGCTACCACTGCGCCGTCGCGCACCCGAGCTTCAGCTCGGTCGTCGACGTGGACCCCGACGCGTACCGCCTCGAGACGCAGGGGCTCGTGTCCAGCCAGTTCGGGCCAGTCCGGCAACGTGCCGGGGAGAACGGGAAGAGCCTTCCGTACGATCCGCGCGGCGAAGCGGAGGAGGGTCAGTTCCACTTCCTCTTCCCGAGCTTTGCGCTCAACATCATGCCCGGCCGAGCGAACGTCTCGGTCGGCCCCGTGGTCCCGATAGGCGGGGAGAGAACCGGCCGGTTCCTCGATTACTTCTTCGGCGAGGACGTCGAGGACGGCTGGATCGACGACGTCATGGCTTTCGACGCCCAGGTCGGACTAGAAGATCGCGGGTTGATCGAGTCCGTACAGCGTGGCCTGCGCACGCAGATGGTCGAGCGCGGTCGTTTGATGCCCGAGAGCGAGAAGCTGATCGCGCACTTCCAGTCGCTCGTCCATGAAGCGCTCGCCGTCGACGCCGAACGTGTCTGAGCCCGGCTACCGCGTCTTCCGGGGCGACGAGCTCGAGTTCGCGGCTCCGAGCGGCGGTGACCAGACCCGTGGGATCTTGCGCCTCTCGGACGCGCTCGGGAAGATGCGCGCGAACGTGTGGCGACTGCCCCCCGGGGCACGAGGACGTCGTCATCGCGAGCTCGTCCAGGAGGAGCTCTTCGTCGTGCTCTCGGGGACCGCGACGCTCCGGCTCGGGGAACCTGGCGAGCGCGTCGAGCTGCCGCAGGGCTCGATCGCAGTCGTCGAGCCCCAGACGGCTCTGCAACTCGTGAACGACGGAGACGAAGACGTCGTCGTCCTGATCGTCGGCGCGCCGCCGGTGCAGGGAGAGGCCGAGTACCTCCCGGACTGAGCGAGCGACCGCGCCGCTACACGGGCTCGACAGCGTCGCCGACCGCCACGCGCCCGGGCTCCTCGACCTCCGCGTAGACGCCGAAATCGATCGCCTTCTTCTCGCGCACGCCGCGGTAGTTCTTGATCGCGCGTAGCGTGTCGAAGTCGCGGATTCCCGTGTCCGGGTTCCGCGTCGTCATCCGGCAGCGGGCGTTCGGCTCCGTGACGCGGACGAGCGCCTCGCCGACGCGGACGCGGCGGCCGATCCACGAGTCCTCCTCGTGCGGCTGGCAACCGGCTAGATGGATGAGCATGCGAAAGCGCCGGCCGTCCACACCGCTCTCGCCCGACTGTCGAGCGAGCTCGTCGAGCGACGCGTCGGAGAGGAGCGAGACCGGTGC
>JACCYG010000159.1 GCA_013696595.1 Actinomycetota bacterium
CGCCGAGCTCGCCGAGCGTGAAGACGACCCGGTGGACGCGATCGCCGAGGAGATCAAGCGTGAGCTCGCCGATTTCCGCGTCGGCGTCGACACCTGGGTGCGCCAGGGCGAAGTGGTGACGCGGATCCCCGAGGTCGTCGAAGGCCTCGACACGTACGAGGACGAGGGCACCCTCTGGGCGCGGACGAGCGCTCATGGCGACGACAAGGACCGGCCCCTCGTCCGTTCCTCCGACGGCAGCTATCTGTACTTCGCGGCCGACATCGCCTACCTCCGCGACAAGCTCGACCGGGGCTTCGACCGCGCGATCTACGTCCTCGGTGCCGACCACCACGGGTATATCGGCCGCCTCAAGGCGGCGGCCGGCTTGCTCGGGCACGAACCAGAGCGCGTCGAGGTGCTGATCTACCAGCTCGTCCATGTGATCGAGGAGGGCGAGACCAAGCGCATCTCGAAGCGGCGAGGCGACGTCGTCTTCCTGCGCGAGCTCGTCGAGAAGATCGGCGTCGACGCTGCGCGCTGGTATCTGGTTGCGAGGGGCCACGAGCAGCCGATCGAGATCGACGTCGACCTCGCACGGGAGCGGAGCGAGAAGAACCCCGTCTACTACGTGCAGTATGCGCACGCCCGGATCGCGGGGATCCTTCGGAATGCCGCCGACGGAGCGGTGGCCGCGACGGCTCCGGCCACGCTTAAGGCTGAGGAGCGCGACCTGGTCAAGCGGTTGGCCGACTTTCCGCTCGTCGCCGCCGAGGCGACTCATCGGCGCGGGCCGCACGGGATCCCCACGTACGCGATCCGCGTGGCCGACGACTTCCACCGCTTCTACCACCACCATCGCGTCCTCGGGAGCGAGGCTGAGAGCTTCCGGCTTGGGCTCTGCCGCGCGACGCAGACCGTGATCGCCCGCTGCCTCGATCTGATCGGAGTCGAGGCGCCCGAGCGCATGTAGTCACACTCGAGGGCGACTCTTTGCCGTTTTGTGAGACACCCGCGCGCTTTCTCGAAGTAGGCTCATTCCCGGGAAGGGGGGAGGGATCGGGGACCCGAGTTACCTGCGCGCGGGACCTAGTACTGACCGAGTTGCGTGCAGCGCGGGGCTTGTTGTGAGGCGGCGGCTAGCATCGCCCGCGTGCGCTGGAACCTCCTGCTCGCGACTGTCGCCGCCTCTTGGGGGTTCGTGTCCGTCATCGTGGCCGGGCTCGAGCTCTCCGGCGAGGCGCTCGTCTTCTGGCGCTGCCTCCTCGCGACGCTCTCGCTGCCGCTTCTGCTCCTCGCGCTCCGGCGCCTCGAGTCGCTCCGACTCGGAAGCCACCGCGGCCGCGTCCTCGCGCTCGGCCTCCTCCTCGCGCTCCACTGGGTCCTCTTCTTCGCGACGGTCAAGCGCTCGTCCGTCGCCGTCGCGATCCTGACGGTCTACACGGCGCCCATCTTCGTCGCGGTCCTCGCGCCGCTCGTCCTCGGCGAGCGCCGAAGCCGCATCGGTCTGCTCGCGCTCGTCATCTCAGCCCCGGGGCTCGCTCTGATCGCCCTCGGCGGAGAGGAGGGCTCGAGCGCCGACCCGGTCTCCGTCGCTCTCGGTCTGGGCGCCGCGCTCACCTACGCGCTTTTGATCATCGGCGTAAAGACGGTCACGAACCACGTCTCGCCGTTCATGCTCGCGTTCTGGCAGTACGTGATCGTCACGGCCGTCCTCGCCCCGTTTGTGCTCGGTGCAGGTCGAGGTCTCCCCAACGCGGAGGAATGGCCGTACGTCGCCCTCCTCGGCCTCGTCCTCACGGGCGGAATGGGTGCGCTCTACGTCTGGAACCTGCGCCACGTCACCGCGCAGGCGGCCGGGCTCCTGGCCTACCTGGAGCCCGTGTCGGCCTCGTTTCTCGCGTGGGCGATTCTCGGCCAGACGCTCGGCTGGCAGGTCGCGCTCGGGGGCGCCGCCGTTCTCGCGGGAGGAACGCTTGTGGTCCTGTACGAAGCGGCTGACGCTCCTTCCCCCGAAGCGCCGGCCTTTGGGACCGCGGAGCGGCCGGCGCTTAGGATGAGCGAGTGACCGCAGGGTCAGTCGGCTCGGTTCCCGACCGCAACCTCGCGCTCGAGCTCGTTCGCGTCACCGAGGCGGCCGCGCTTGCCTCGGCGAGGTGGGTCGGGCGCGGCGACAAGAACGCGGCCGACCAGGCCGCGGTGGACGGGATGCGGGCCATCCTCGACACGGTCGCGATGGCCGGGGTGGTAGTGATCGGAGAGGGGGAGAAGGACGAGGCCCCGATGCTGTACAACGGCGAGAAGGTCGGGAACGGCCACCCGCCGGAGGTCGACGTCGCGGTCGACCCGCTAGAGGGCACCAGGCTCACTTCCGTCGGACAACCGAACGCCATCGCCGTCATCGCCGTCGCCGAGCGAGGGACGATGTTCTTCCCCGGCGCGGCGGTCTACATGGACAAGATCGCCTGCGGGGCGGAGGTCGTGGATGCAATCGACATCGACGCGTCTCCGGAGGAGAACGTCCGGCGAACGGCCGAGGCAAAGGGCGTCAAGGCGAGCGACGTCGCCGTCGTCGTACTCGACCGCTCGCGGAACGAGAAGCTGATCGGTGGCCTCCGGGAGTGCGGGGCGAAGGTCATGCTGATCACCGACGGCGACGTCGCGCCCGCGATCGCCGCTGCGAACCCGTGGCGGCCCGTCGATCTCATGATGGGCATCGGCGGAACGCCTGAGGGGGTCATCGCAGCTGCGGCCGTGAAGAGCCTCGGCGGAGCGGTCCAGGGCAGGCTCTGGCCACGCGACGAAGACGAGCGGACGAAGCTCGCCAAGGCGGGATTCGACGTCGATCGCGTGCTCACGACGGACGACCTCGTCGGCGGCGACAACATCTTCGTCGCCGCGACGGGCGTCACTGACGGGGCACTCCTCGAGGGCGTTCGCTATACGCCGGAAGGTGCGGTCACCGACTCGATGGTCATGCGGTCCCGTTCGGGCACGGTGCGCCGCGTCCAGGCATGGCATGCCTTCGAGAAGCTCTCGAAGCTGAGCGGCCGCGAATATCGCTGACCCGAGCTGTAGGGGCCGGCTCGCCCGGCCCCCGCGTCCCTCCGCCTACGCCGCGGCGCGCTCCTCCATCTCGGCGGAATAGCTCCCCGTCCGCGCGGCGCCGTTGAGGCGCGCGCGGTGGAGGTAGGCCTGCTGCCCCGCCTCGAGGTTCTCCGGACGGCCTCCCCAGGCCTTGAGCGCGGGCGCCTGAAGCGCGCGCCCGTACGAGAACGACAGCTCCCACGGATGCGGCCCTCGCTGGTTCATCGCGTTCAGGTGGGCGGTCGCGTCCTCGTCAGTTTGTCCCCCGGAGAGGAACACGATTCCCGGCACGGCGGCGGGAACATGGCGGTAGAGGCACTCGAGCGTCGCGTCGGCGACCTCGTCGACGTCGGCCCTCTGCGCCGCCCCGTAGCCCGAGAGCACCATGTTCGGCTTGAGCAGGGTCCCGTCCAGCTCGACCCGCTGGTCATGCAGCTCGGTGTAGACGGCTTGAAGCGCCCGGCCGGTCGCCCTCGAGCTTTCCTCGATTGTGTGAGCTCCCTCCTGCAGAACCTCGGGCTCGACGATGGGGACGAGCCCAGCCTCCTGGCAAAGCGCCGCGTACCGGGCGAGGGCATGAGCGTTGACCCAGACGCAGTACTCACTCGGGAGCCCGTCTCCGATCGAGTACGTGGCTCGCCACTTGGCGAAGCGGGCGCCGAGCTGCCGGTACTCCTCGAGCCGCTCCCGTAGGCCGTCCAGGCCCTCGGTCACGGTCTCCCCGTCGGCCAAGGCGAGCGGCTTCGCGCCGCAGTCGACCTTGATGCCCGGGATGATCCCCTCGCGCTCGAGCAGCTCGGGGAACGAGGTTCCGTCCTCCGACGACTGGCGGATAGTCTCGTCGTAGAGGATGACCCCGCTCACGAAATCGGCGGCTCCGGCCGTCGTGAAGAGCATCTGCCGGTAGGCGCGGCGGTTCTCCTCGGTCGATTCGACCTCGATCGAGTCGAATCGTTTCTTGATCGTCCCCGTGCTCTCGTCCGCGGCCAGAATCCCCTTGCCTTCCGCGACGAGGGCCCGGGCCGTCGTAGCCAGTTCCTGAGCGGCGATCACGGTGTCCTCCTTCGTCTCGTTCGCGGGCTCTTCGAGCTATATGCCCGCTCGACGATCTGTCACGCGCGATTATCGCGCAGCGAGAATCCCCAGGAGATACCCGGCGACCGTCTCGAGACGCTTGACGTCCGAGAGCAGGGCGAGCGCAGCCACGATGGCGGGTGTGATGACGGCGAGCACGACCGAGTACTCGGTCATGGTCTGATCCGTCTCGCGTCTGAGATTAGAAAACGCCTGCATGCCGAACCTCCTCGAACCGGCCGGTCCGCACGCCGCGCTCTTTCGTACTCCTATTGCCGGCATGACCTAAAGGGGTCATATCCCTCGGTAGAATGACCCGCGCGCGGACGTAGCTCAGTTGGTAGAGCATCAGCTTCCCAAGCTGAGGGTCGCGGGTTCGAACCCCGTCGTCCGCTTAGTAAACCCTCGCTCAGCGCGGTTTTGTCGCCCGGTCGGCGGCGTGAGCGAAACGGTGTCCCGACGGTCTCCCCACACGTCCTCTGAACCTTCCGCCACGCCGAGCACGCGGCCTCGTGTCGTGCACGGTGAACAATGTGGTCACGATCGCGAACGGGATGTTCGAGCGCGCCTGCCGCGTGTACGGGTTCCCCGCGCACTCCGTCAGCGCCACCCCGCGCGCTACTCGGGCGATCGCGACCTCTATACCGCCGAGGAGGTCATGGCGCTCGTGCGCGCCGTCAGGTCGCGGAGGTCTGCCGGCTCGGCCGCGTAGCCGCGCTGAAGCGCGGGACGGCGCTTCGCGTGCGTCTGTCGCGTCGGCGCGGGGATGGATCTAGCTTGATCCCGCGGCGAGCGGCGAAGCTCTTTCCTCGCTGACGCTCGTTAGCGAGGCCGACGAGTCCGCGCTCGGCAGGTCGAACGTAAACGTCGAGCCGGCGCCAGCGGCAGACTCGACTGAAATCCGCCCGCCCATCCGCTCGACCAGTTCTCGGCAGATATAGAGGCCGAGACCCGTCCCACCAACGCCCCGAGTCATACCTGGATCAAGGCGGTAGAACTTTTCAAAGATCTGCGCTTGCTCGTCTGGCGGGATACCCAGCCCTTCGTCCCGAACGAAGAATTGGACGGTTGTAGCGCCGGGCGTGATGCCTATCTCAATCTTGCCGCCGTTGGGCGAATACTTCACCGCGTTCTCCACGAGGTTCACGAGCACCTGCCGGACCTTGTCTCGGTCAGCCCCGACAGCTGGCACGAAGTCAGGCACGTGGACAGCGATCGATACGTCGGCAGGCGCGCGGGTGCGGGCCGACTCAACCACGCGTTCGATGAGGTCCACCGGGTCGAAGGATTCAGTGAGCAGATCCAGCCGCCCGGCATCCAGCTGGCTCGCCAGCAGGATCTCGTTGACGATCCGGCTCAGCCGGTCGGATTCCTCGATGATGAGTGCGACAAACCGTTCGCGGCCGGATTCGTCAAGCGCGAAGTCGTGCCTGCGAAGAGTCTGCGCCGCACCGTAAACAGCGGCGAGCGGCGTGCGAAGCTCGTGCGACGCGGTCGCGACGAACTCCGCCTTCAGCTCGTCGAGACGGTGCGCCGCCGTTACGTCGCGAAATGCGTAGACCGTCCCTCCAAAGAATTCCACGCCGGAGATGGAAACCCACCGTTCGCCGCGCTCCGTTTCGATTGGCAGCGTTTCTGGCTCGCCAGACTCCGGGGCGCTTGCTAGAGGGATGCGATCGGCGAGCGATCGCCAGCCTGGGATGACCTCCGCGGCGGTCCGGCCGAGCACCTCTTCGGCGCCGACTTCGATGATCGCCTCCGCTGCCGGGTTCCACAGGCGAACGATCCCTGCCTGATCGAGGAGTAAAAGCCCGTCACTCGCGTATGTGAGTACACGGGCGGCCTCAGCACCTGCTTGCACTTGGCGGTAAAGCCGTCCGGCATCGACAGCGAGACCCCCAACGCGCGCTAGATGCTCGGCGAGCGCGAGGTCGGCTACACCGTACGTTCGGCCCGGAGCCGTCGCGACAAACGTGAATACACCCACGACGCGACCGCGTGAGATCAAGGGCACGCAGATCCGATCCTCTTCGAGCACCGGCCGGCCGGTTCGTGCAACTTCTAGGCTGGCAGAATCAACGTCAGACGCCGGGTCGGTCGCCGGCGCCGGACGGGGCTCGCCGTGAAGCACGATAACTCGGCGCGCGTGACCATCCTCCTCGACTAAATCGACTGTGCACCAGTCGGCGAAGCTTCGAACGGCGAGAGCGGCTACGCGTTCGAGCCCGGTTCCCGTTTCTGGCGGTGAGGACAGCAGGCGGCTTGCCTCTGTAAGGAAGGCAAGACTCGCTTGGCGTTTGCTCGAGTCGTCCCGTAGGGCGTCCGCTCTCGCGAGAAGGCGTTCCCGTTCCTCTTCCGCGCGTCGGCGCTCGCTCAAATCTACGACGACGCCATGCGTATACAGAGGCTGGCCCTCGTCGTCTCGAATCGTCAACGCTGTGTCGGCGACCTCGACGACGCGCCCGCTTCTAGCCACCATGCGGTATTCGCTTCGGAAGATCTGTTGCCCCACCGCAGCAACCTCGTGCTCCACGCGGGCACGGTCGTCGGGATGAATCGCGTCGGCGAGCAGAAGCGGACGCCCTATGCATTCCTCTTGGGTGTACCCGAGGACAGAGCTGACCTGGGCACTCACGTTCAGCGGAGCGCCGCGCTGACCGGGAGCATGGAGGTACGTGATGACAGGGAGCTGCTCGACAAGCGCCTCGTACTTCGCGCGCGTTTCGCGCAGCTCCCTGTCCGATCGCCGCGCCTCGTCGACATCCGTGACGACGAGCAGCGCTCCATTAGCTTCATCGGAAATCGGGATCGGCGCGCCTACCAGCCTGAACACGGCGTTACCGCCATCTGCCTTCGTCAAGAGGGCTTCGCGAGCGAGCGGCCGCTCACCGCCGGCGGAGGATCGGATCAGCTCGTCGACGGCGGCGCGCGCGGCGTCGTCGGCGGCAAGATCGACGACCGATCGTCCGACCTGATCGCCGAGGGAAGTGCAAAAAAGGTGCTCGGCGGTGGTATTCCAAGCTAAGGCGCGGCCCTCGGGATCGACTTCGATGATGGCCCCGAACGTCGTCGCCTCGAACGCGCCCAGCCTGCTCGCCGCGCGGTCTCGTTCGCGCTCGCGCCGGACCGCGTAGCGCCCGATCAACCACGCAAGCAGTGCGGCGACGACGATCGCAGGAGCCACTGCGAGGGCTGGGTGCGTCTCGCGCCAAACGGCGAAGGGCACGGTCGCAGCGGCCTCAAGCGTGATCGCCGCGAGGGCAATCGCAATGAGGCGTGCACGGGGAGTGGCGATCCGCGTCATGGAGAAGGAAGGCTGCCGCAGCTCTCTCTCAAGCCTCAAGTGAAACAGGTTTACGTGCATCTTACTAGCGGTGTCGACCCGAGCACCGCGCGCGCGGTAAGGGAGGTCGAGCAGGTCGGCGATTGGGTCGACGCCCGCGCCGGCGACGGCCTCGAGGTCGGGTGATCGGCCTATAGGAATGCATCTTGTCGTCGGTATGTCCACTACCGCGAAACGATGCGCCGTCACTGGCCACGAGTTCGTCCAACCGAGGGCGAGGACGATGAATGATGAGCAGGACGCTGCTACTGCCGCGCCTGCGGCGTCTCGTCCGGCTGGTCGAGCTCCGGCGCCTCGCCGCCGACGTCTTCGACGACGGTCCGGTCTTCCGCCTCTCGGTTGACGGCCTCTTCGGCGGCTTGCCGGGCCTCGTCCGCGCGGCGCTCCGCCTCGTCGGCTTTCTTCTCGATGTCATCGGTCACGGGATAGGAGGCTCGTACCCCGTATCGAGCTGCGTGAAAAGCGGTCCCGCTGGCGGGCGGGGGAGGCTGATCCTCGTCGTCTCATAGCCGGACTTGGACGCCCTCGCATCCCCGCGCGAGGGGGACCGGCGCCGTTCACACGGTTCCGTACGATCGATTTCGTGGAGACGGCCGGGGCACAGGCGGCTGGCGCGATCGGGCGGCGCGCCTTCGAGCGCGCCCCCGCACCCGTTCTCATCGTCGCCGCCGCGTTCTCGGTGCAGAGCGGGGCGGCTCTCGCGACGACGCTCTTCGACGAAGCCGGCACGCCCGGAACCGTCTTCGTCCGAACGGGATTCGCCGGCCTCATCCTCCTCGCTCTCTTTCCGGCGGCGCTGCGACGTCGGCGCTGGGGGCCGCTCCGATACGCCGTCGGCCTCGGCGTCGCGCTCGCGTGCGTCAACTCGCTCTTCTACGCCGCGATCGACCGGGTGCCGCTCGGCGTCGCCGTTGCGGTCGAGTTCCTCGGGCCGCTCACGGTCGCGGTCGCGGGCTCGCGCCGCCGTATCGATTTCCTCTGGATCGCGCTCGCAGCGGGAGGAGTCGCCCTGCTCGGGAGCCCGACAGTCGACGTCGATCGCGTCGGCCTCGCCCTGGCACTCGCCGCCGGGGTTTTCTGGGCCATGTACATCGTGATCGGGAAGCGTCTGGGAGCGACGTGGCCGCTCGGGGAAGGCCTGGCCCTCTCGATGGCGATCGCCGCGGTTCTCGTCGCGCCGCCTGGCCTCGTTTCGGGCGGCGTGGACATCTTCACCGCGCGCATCCTCGTCCTCGGGCTCGCGGTCGCCGTGCTGGCGTCCGTGATTCCGTACGTCCTCGAGCTCGCCCTCCTCCGCCGGCTCAAGACGTCGACGTTCGGGATCCTGATGAGCCTCGGCCCGGCCGTAGCCGCTCTCGCAGGAGCGATCTTGCTCTCACAGCGGCTCGGCGCATTCGAGCTTCTCGCCATCACTTGCGTCGTGGTGGCATCGATCGGCGCGAACCGTGACGCACGGCCGACGGTGCCGGCAGAGCCGTGAGGGGCGGGCGACTAAGCTAGTACGAAACGGGGAGAAGAGGGACGATGACGACCGACCAGGCTGCGCACGCGCAGATCGAAGCCCTTCTCGATCGCGGCGAGGAGCAGGGCTGCGTCGACCTCACCGAGCTCAACCAGCTCGTCCAGAGCCTCGAGCTCGACGAGGACGAGGTGGAACAGCTCTACGAGCGATTCGACGAGCGCGGGATCGAGCTTCACGACGATTGCGGCCGTGAGAGCGTGAAGGCGAGCTATCTGAACGGCGATCTGGCCGTCTCGACGACGGACGCCCTGCAGCTCTTCATGAACGAAGTTGGCCGCCACAATCTGCTCACAGCCGGGCAAGAGGTCGAGCTCGCCAAGCGGATCGAGCGCGGAGACAAGGCGGCCAAGGACCAGATGGTGAGCGCGAACCTGCGCCTCGTCGTCTCGATCGCAAAGAAATATCAGGGCCACGGGCTCTCGCTGCTCGACCTGATCCAGGAGGGGATCATCGGACTCATCCGGGCGGTGGAGAAGTTCGACTGGCGCCGCGGTTACAAGTTTTCGACCTACGCGACGTGGTGGATCCGCCAGGCCGTTCAGCGCGGGGTGGCGAACAAGGCGCGGACAATCCGGATCCCGGTGCACATCGTCGAGCGCGAGCAGCGGATCGCCCGCGCGGAGCGTGAGCTCGCCGCGAAGCTCGCACGCGATCCGACCGACGCCGAGGTCGCGAAGGCGTCGAAGCTCTCGGTCAAGCAGGTGCGCGAGGTGCGGGGCGCAGCCCGCGCCGTCGCGAGCCTCGACAAGCCCGTTGGGGAAGGCAACGGGACGGCGTTCGGCGACCTCTTCGCGCACGGAGACGCCGAACCCGAGGAGGAGGTGCACGTCAGCCTCCAAGAGGAGGCGCTCCATCAGGCCGTCGCGGACCTTCCAGGCCGGGAGCGCGACGTGATCAGGTTGCGCTACGGCATCAACGTAGACGAACCGGTTTCGCTCGAGGAGATCGGGCGTCGACTCGGCGTAACACGTGAGCGCGTGCGCCAGATCGAGGCGCAGGCGCTGGAGCGGCTCGCCGTGAACCGCGAGATCGAAGCTCTCCGCGAAGCGGCCTGACCCTGACCATGTAGGGCGGGGCTTGCCCCGCCCGCGCGTCGCGGCCCTAGATCCGGTCGGTGAGGCCGGCGACCCCCGTTTCCTCGGCGCAGTGGGCGCAGCAGAAGATCCGGCCGTCCGACTCGACGCCGTGGCCGACGATCTTGCACCCGCAGTGGCCGCACGTCGGCGCGAGCGCGTGGATCGCGCACTCGAAGCTGTCGAAGGTATGCGAGGAACCGTCGGCGGCGGTCACCTGAAACGCCTTGTCGTACTCGTTTCCGCACACCTCACAGGGCGCCATGTGGGCGATTCTATGTTTGCACGAGGCGAACATACGTTCTAGAATGCGAACGGTGCCGCGCACGGTGTACATGGAGGACACCTGCAAGAGCGCGCTCAACCGTGTGCCCGAAGAGAGCCGCGTGCCGTTTCGCTGGACGATCAACCCGTACCGCGGCTGCACGCACAGCTGCCACTACTGCTTCGCGCGCGCCTTCCACACGTACCTCGATCTCGACATCGGCGACGACTTCTCCTCGAAGATCGTGATCAAGACGAACCTCGTCGAAGTTCTCCGCCGCGAGCTCGCGGCGGAGAAGTGGACGGGCGAGACGATCGCGATGGGAACTGCGACAGATCCGTACCAGCACTGCGAAGGGCGCTACAAGCTGACCCGGAGTGTCGTCGAGACGCTCGCCGACTTCGAGAACCCGCTCTCGATGCTGACGAAGTCGACGATGATCGTGCGCGATCTCGACCTCTTCCAGCGCCTCGCCGAGGTCGCCGACGTGAGCGTCTCGATGAGCGTCGGAACGCTCGACGAGCGCGTCCGGCGTGTCGTCGAGCCCGGGACGCCGCCGGGGCGCAAGCGCCTCGAGGTGCTTGCCCGCTTCGCCGACGCGGGGATC
>JACCYG010000169.1 GCA_013696595.1 Actinomycetota bacterium
ATAGCCGACAACAGGGCTAGCCCCGTGCGTCGTAGGGGCCGGACTTGTCCGGCCTGCGTACTGCCGAGCGTTGTACGCTTGGCCCGCACAAGGAGGGAGCCATGCGCGGGTGCCCCGATTGCGGCAGCCCGGTCGATGAGAGCTTTCGCTACTGCCCGTGGTGCGCGGCCCCACAGCGGCTGAAGCTCGTGGACTTCTTCCGCCCTCATCCGCTCATCGAGCAAGACCAGACGAAGGCTCTGCGCGTCTCCCGCTATCTCGCCGGCCCCGCTCCCGAGCGCCACGTCCGCTTCAGCGTCTGGGACGACGCCGGCGCGCACGCCCGCGCCCGCGCCGCGGTCTCGCTGGACGAGGACGAAGCCCGCCGGCTCGCGCGCTTCCTCGTCGATTCGGCTCCGCCTTACCGCGACGAGCCGGCCCACCCTCCCCTGACCGACCGGAAGTAGGGCGTCCCCGGTCCCGTTGCCAGGCACATGGGCGACGAAGATGTCTTGGTGCCAGGCCCCGGGAATTCCCCCGTCATCAGAGCTCTATGAGCTCCTCCGGAGCCGTCGTCAGCTGCTCGACGCCGTCCGCGGTCACGACGTAGGAGTTCTCGACGCCGACGGCACCCTCGCCGGGATAGATGAACTTCGGCTCGAGCGCGAAGACCATTCCTTCGGCGAGCGGCTCGTCCGCGCCCGGCATGAGCAGGGGCAGCTCGTCGATCTCGAGCCCGAAGCCGTGGCCGACGAACGACACGCGCTCCTCCCCCGCGCCCATGAAACCCTCGCGGTCACCGGCGAGCTCGACCGACCGGTCGTACAGCGCCGACGGCGCGCGTCCCGGCCCGGCCTCCGCCGCAACCGTGTGGAGGA
This sequence comes from Actinomycetota bacterium, assembly GCA_013696595.1. Lineage (GTDB taxonomy): Bacteria > Actinomycetota > Thermoleophilia > Gaiellales > Gaiellaceae > JACCYG01. The sequence continues at coordinate 858 of JACCYG010000169.1, forward strand.
TCTCGCGCGCCGCCTCGTACGCCTCGTGGAACTTGTCCTCGACCGGCCCGAGGGAGAACGTGCGCGTCTGGTCCGCGAGGTAGCCCTCCCACGTGCCGCAGAGGTCGATGATGATCGGCTCGCCTCGGCCGATCGGGCGCGATGACGCCCCCTTCGACACGGCGACGTTCGGGCCGGGCCCGACGATCGGCGTCTCGGTCGCGCCGGGGACGGCAGCGCTCGGACCGGCGAGGACGGAGCCGTAGAACATCTCCTGGTTGAAGCCGCGGAAGTGGATGATGCCCTGGTGGCCTTCGCGGCGAAGGAGCCGCTCGATCTCGGCCGCGAGCTCGATCTCCGTCATCCCCTCGCGCAGGACGTCGGCCGTCCAGCGGTCGATCCGGGAGAGCATTCCCGCCGCGCGCCGGATCTGCTCGAGCTCCCAGGGCGATTTCCGGGCGCGAACCGCGCGGAGGAGGCGTGAGCAGTCGGCGAGCTCGCTGCGCTCGAGACGGTGCTGGTACTGGAGGAACTGCGCGGCCGGGAGGACGTCGAGCTCGAGCCCGAGCCGTCCGCCGTCGAGCCCACACGATGCGAGCGCGCTGGGCAGGTCCCGGAGCGAGCGAAGCGGCTCCACCCTCTCGAGCGACGTTTCCTCCCGGGCGCGCGAGAGAGTCTTTCGGACGAAGAGCGCGGGCTCGCCGTCGGCCGGGACGACGAGATGCGCGTTCTGGGCCGTTCCGCTCAGGTAGAAGAGGTCGACGTCCTGGACGATGAGCGCGCCGTCGAGCCCTTCGGCGCTTAGCGCTTCCTGAAACGCACGCGTGCGGTTCTCGATCTCCTCGCGCGGAACCATCAGGCGTAGAGTCTTCCATGATGATCCTCGAGAACGGCGTCGTCCGGACGATGGACCCGTCGCTCCCCGCCGCTCGCGCGCTCGCGATCGCGGGTGATCGAGTCGCCGGCGGGGTCGGCCCGCACGAGACGTCGCTCCCGAGCCCAGAGCGCGTCGACCTCGGTGGGCGCTGCGTCGTCCCCGGCTTCACCGACGCGCACGTCCACTTTCCGCAGTGGGCGCTCGCGCAGCGCCAGGTCCGCCTGGAAGGGACGGGCTCGCTCGAGGAGGCGGTTGCCCGCGTCGCGGAGGCGGCAGCCGCCGCGCCGCGCGGTCGGTGGCTGCGCGGGATGGGCTGGCGAAACGCCGAGTGGTCCCCGCCCGTCGAGCCGACGAAGCAGGCGCTCGACCAGGTCACGGGCGAGATCCCGGTCGCGCTTGTCGCCAAGGACGGCCACAGCCTCTGGCTCAATTCGGCCGCGCTAGCGCAGGCGAACGGCGACCTCGCCGTCGACGGCGGCGTGGTCGAGCTGGACGAGGCCGGCGAGCCGACCGGCGTCCTCCGCGAGGAGTCGGCGTGGCGCTTCAGGGAGACGTACATCGACACCACCGAGGACGAGTGGCTCGAGGCGACGCGCGCCGCAGTCCGGGTCGCGAATGCGCGCGGCGTGACCGCGATACACGACAAGGACGGCGGCCTCGGCGCGCTCAAGATCTGGCAGCGGCTTCGCGCCGACGACTCGCTCTCGCTCCGCGTCTGGCAGTCGCTACCGCACGACCGGATCGAGCATCTCGCCGAGCTCGGGGTCTCGTCGGGGTTCGGCGACGACCTCGTCCGTATCGGCTACGTGAAGGTCTTCATGGACGGCACCCTCGGGTCACAGACCGCGCGGCTCCTCGACGGCTCGGGCGTCGAGATCACGAGCGGCGATGAGTTCGCGGACATCGTCGGCCGTGCCGCGCGCGCCGGCTTTCCCGTGGCGGTCCACGCGATCGGCGACCTCGCCAACCGCGAGGCGCTCGACGCCTTCGAGGCGACGGAGGACGAGTGGCGCCCGCGCGGATTGCGTCAGCGCATCGAGCACGCGCAGCTCCTGGCCGAGGAGGACATCCCGCGCTTCGGCCGCCTCGGGATCGCGGCGTCGGTCCAGTTCAGCCACGCACCCTCCGACCGGGACGTGGCCGACCGGCTCTGGGCCGGGATGACGGACCGCGCCTACGCGTGGCGGTCGCTGCTCGACGCGGGCGCCGTCGTCGTGAACGGGTCGGACGCCCCGATCGAGGAGCTCGATCCGCTCATGGGCATCCGCGCCGGAGTACTGCGCTCGCTCGACGACCGCGAGGCATGGCATCCGGAGCAGGCGGTTTCCGCCGAGGAAGCACTCGCCGCGAGCACGATCGGTCCGGCCTGGCTCGCGCGGGACGAGCATCGCCGCGGCAGCCTCGTTCCCGGGCAGCTCGCCGACCTCGTCGTCCTCGATCGCGACCCGCTTTCCTGCTCACACGAGGAGCTGAGCGCCGTGAGCGTAGTCGCAACGATGCTCGGCGGCCGCTGGATCCACGGCGGGCCTCCGTTTGACTAGCGCGAGGACCTGTCTACAATAGTCAATGAGCCGGGCTCCTGGAGGGCTTGCCGCAGACTCTTCGGGGCTCGGCTCATCCCTTTCAAGCTTGCCCCCATCCGCCCCCGCCGGGGGTCCTGACGGCCACGACGTCGCCCGCCCGGAGCTCCTTGCCTGTCTTCGCGGGAGCGACCTCGTCGTTCACACGGTTTTCGCCCGTCGCGCCTGGCCCGCCGCCCTGCGCTCCGCGCGGGCCGTGTCGGCGGCGATCGGTGAGGAGGGAGAGCGCGGCCGGCTCGAGGACGCGGATCGAGCGCACGATGCCGTCCCCGCCGCGATGCCGCCCTTCGCCGCCGGTGCCGTAGCGAAGCTCGTAGCGCTCGACGCGCAGCGGAAACTCGAGCTCGAGCGCCTCGACCGGGGTGTTGAGCGTGTTCGACATGCCGACGTGGACCCCCGACGGGCCCGGTCCCGCGCTGCTCGCTCCCTGGCCGCCCCCGATCGTCTCGTAGTACGTCCACCCGGGCCCGCCGATGACGACGTTGTTCATCGTTCCCTGCCCCTCGGCGGGAACGTCGGCCGCCCGGCCGAGGGCGAGGAGAACGGCGTCGGCGATGCGCTGACTCGTCTCGACGTTGCCCGCGACGACCGCCGACGGTGACCGGGCGTTCACGAGGCTTCCCGCCGGCGCGTGGATCGAGAGCGGCGCGTAGGCGCCCGCGTTCACGGGGATGTCGCCGGGAAGCGCGACGCGCAGGGCGAAGTAGCACGCAGAGCGTGTGACCGAGAGCGGGCAGTTCACGTTGCCGGCGACGGCCGGCGACGTCCCCTCGAAATCGATTGCGATCGCGTCGTCCTCGATCGAGAGTCGAACGCGGATCGGCACGTCTTCATCCGTGCTGCCGTCGCCCTCCACCTCCGTCTCGCCGGCGTACTCACCGTCCGGAAGCGCGCGGATCGCGTCGCGTGACCGCCGTTCCGCGTAGGCGAGGACGTCGTCGAAGGCGGTGAGGACGACGTCGGCGCCGCGCCGTTCGATCAATTCCCGCACGCGCTCCTGGGCAACGGCGTTCGCGGCAACCTGGGCCCGGAGGTCGCCGCGCCGGACCTCCGGTGTCCTCACATTGGCGAGGATGAGGCGAAGGGTGTCGTCGACCTCCTCACCGCTACGAACGAGTCGGACCGGCGGAATCACGAGGCCTTCCTGGTAGAGGTCGCGCGAGGCGCTCGGCATCGAACCCGGGCTCATTCCGCCGACGTCGGAGTGGTGCGCGCGGGTAACCGCGTAGCCGACCACTCCGCCCTCGTGGACGAGCGGCGAGACGAGCGTGATGTCGGGAAGGTGCGTGCCGCCCGCGTAGGGGTCGTTCACCGCGAAGACGTCCCCGGGTCGCGGCTCCCGCTCCATGACGGCCGCGACGGCCTCCGGCATCGCGCCCAGGTGGACCGGTATGTGCTCGGCCTGCGCGATCATCCGGCCGTCCGCATCGAAGAGGGCCGCCGAGCAGTCCCGCCGCTCCTTGATGTTGGACGAGTACGCGGTGCGCACGAGGACCGCTCCCATCTCCTCCGCGATTCCCGCGAGGGCGCTGGCGAGAACCGACAGCGTGACCGGTTCAAGATGCCGGGCCGTCATCGTTGGAGGACGAGCGTTCCGGCGTCGTCGATGCGCCCCCTCCACTCCGGGCGAACCACGCACGTCGCTTCCGGGAACTCGACGATCGCGGGCCCGTCGACGTCCGACCCCGCGCCGAGGCGCGTCCGGTCGAAGACGGCAACATCCACCCAGTCGCCCTCGAAGCTCGTCCGCCGCCTCTCGACCGCGGCGGAGGCGTCGGGCGACGGCTCGCGCAGGGCCGGCGTCTCGACGGGAACCGACGCGGTCAGCCGCACGTTTACGAGCTGGATAGGCCGGTCGTCCACGCGGTAGCCGTAGCGCTCCTCGTGAGCCGCGTGAAACGCGCCTTCGAGCTCGGTCCCGTCGTCGGCGTCGACGGATAGCTCGAACGCCTGGCCCCGATACCGAAGATCGGCACGGCGAACGAGGCTGGGCGCGTGGAGGTCCTGCACGGCCCTCTGTTCGAGCGCAGCGAGCGCGGCTTCGGCGTCCTCGTTGCCACCGAGCACGGCCCGCACGTAGTCGCGCCTCACGTCGGAGACGACCAGACCGAGCGCGCTCAGGACGCCGCTCGCCTTCGGGACGAGCACCGTCCGCATTCCGAGCTCCTCGGCGAGAGCGCAGGCATGCATCGGTCCCGCGCCGCCGAAGGCGACGAGCGCGAAATCGCGCGGATCGAGGCCCCGCTCGACGGTGACGAGGCGAAGGGCGCGCAGCATCTCGGCGTTCGCCACGCGGATCACGCCGAGCGCCGCCGCGAGCACGTCCAGCC
>JACCYG010000176.1 GCA_013696595.1 Actinomycetota bacterium
GCGATCATTGCGTGCTCCGCGGCGTGGAGCGTGCCGATCAGCCGAGGCATCCGCTCGACGCCCGCGATGTCGAGACGCTCGGGCCGGAGGCACTCGAGCGCGCCGAAGCCCTGGCGGGAACCGGGGATCTCAAGCGAACCCCGGCCGGCTACGTGTGGGCAGGCCGCGACTACCCGGCCGCGCGGGTGCCGCTGCGCTCGTCGAGCCAGGAATCCTTCGCGGTGCTCGAGGCGACGACGGGGTCGGTGCTCGGGATGGTCGAGCGCGAGCGCGCCTACTCGACCGTGCACGAAGGCGCGATCTACCTCCACCTCGGCGAGTCCTACCGCGTGCTTGCACTCGACCTCGACGCGCGCGCGGCGCTCGTCGAAGGCTTCGTAAGCGACTACTACACACAGGCGAAAAAGGAGACGACGACGGCGATCGAGTCGGCGGAGCTGACCGAGCGGCGCCTCGGGCTCGACGCGGCCTTCGGACGGGTGAGCGTCACCGAGCAGGTCGTCGCGTATCAGAAGAAATCGATCCGCGACCAGGAGACGCTCGACCTCGTCACGCTCGATCTCCCCGAGACGACGTTCGAGACCGAGGCGGTTTGGTACCTCCCGGAGCCCTGGATGCTCGACGGCCTCGAGGCGGAGCCCCGGCTGCTCGGAAGCCTTCACGCGGCTGAACACGCGATGATCGCGCTCCTGCCGCTCTGGGCGATGTGCGATCGCTGGGACATCGGCGGGCTCTCGACGAACATCCATTTCCAGACCGGCCGTCCGACGATCTTCATCTACGACGGCCACGCCGGCGGAGTCGGGATCGCGAGGCGCGGATTCGATCAGTTCGAAGGCTGGGTGGCGGACACGGCACGGATGCTCGAGGGGTGCCCTTGCGAGCGCGGTTGCCCCTCGTGCGTCCAGTCCCCGAAATGCGGGAACCTGAACGAGCCGCTCGACAAGGCGGGGGCGCTCACCCTTCTCCACCGGATGCTGTCGGCCGCGTAACTTCCACGAACGGCCGTCGAGGCCGAAGCTACGGAGAACCGCGCTCATCGGCGCTCGTTCGCGGCGCCGACAAGCGCGAGCGCGCGGTCGACCGCTTCGGCAGGCGTCGCGGCGTGCTCGACGCCCTCGCCCCGAATGTCCCAGCCTGGGTCGAGGATCACAACCGGGCGGCCGATGACACGGGCGAACCCGATCTCAGCCAGCGTGCCCCAGGCTCCGCCAACAGCTATAACGGCATCCCCCGACGCGACGACAGCAAGGTTGCGGGCGTGGCCGACACCGGTCGCGACCGCATGGTCGATCCACCGATTTGCCGCCTCGCGTGACTCGCCCGGGAGGATCCCGATCGTCGTCCCGCCCGCCTCCTTCGCTCCCCGCGCGGCGGCGGTCATCACTTCACCGAGGCCGCCCGTGACGACGACGCAACCCCGAGCCGCGAGCAGGCGTCCGACTTCTTCGGCCCGTTCCTCCGCGCCCGCGCCGCTTCCGATCACCGAGATCTGGACGGCCATGACGCCGGACGTTAGCGCGGTCTCACGTCAGACTCTTGTGACACGTCGGCTTGAAACCGTCACGTTCGGCGCACCACGCGCGCGAATTTTCCTTGTAGGCTCAAAAGAGGGGAGGCGGGCGGGCTCCCTCTAGACGCGCGGGTATCTCTCCAGCCGACTGAACGTCTAGGCGGTGCGGCGACGGAGGGTGGCCGCACCGAGAACGAGAGCGACCACGATCGCGCCGACGATCACGGCCACGTCGAGCGCGAGCCGCCCGCCGCCGACGCCGCGCGCCACACGCGTGAGCGCGTCGAACGCGTACGTGAGCGGAAGCGCATGTGCAATTCCCTCGAGCACGGGCGTCATCCGGTCGGTCGGGACGAAGAGGCCGGAGAGCAGAATCTGCGGCACCACGAAGGCCGGCATGAACTGGACGGCTTGAAACTCGGTCGTCGCGAACGCGCTCGCGAACAGGCCCAGTGCCATGCCAAGAACGGCGTTGCCGACGGCGAGCGCGATCACGAGCGGCAACGACCCGTCGACCTCGAGCCCAAGCGCCCCAAAGGCCACAGCGGACACGATCGTCGCTTGACCCGCCGCCACCAGGGCAAACGCCATGCCGTACCCCGCGAGGAGATAGAGCTTCGCCAGCGGCATGGACATGAGCCGCTCGAGCGTCCCGGTCGTGCGTTCCCTGAGCATCGTGATCGACGTAACCACGAAGAGCGACACGAACGGGAAGATCCCGACGAGCGGTACACCCACGCGCTGGAACGTCGCGGGTTGCTCGTCGAACAGGAACTGGAGGAGCGTGAGGAGAAGGCAGGGCACCTCCACGATCAAGACGAGCGTGCGCGGATCGCGCCGCAGCTGGCGGAGGACGCGGGACGCCGTCGCCAGAGCGATATCCGGGCTCACTCCGCCTCCACGAGCGTGAGAAAAGCTTCTTCGAGGTCGTCGGCTCCGGTCCGCGCACGGAGATCGGCGGGTGGCTCGGACGCGACGACGCGGCCGTCTCGCATGAGGATGATCGAGTCACAGCGCTCCGCCTCGTCCATCACGTGGCTCGAGACGAGGAGAGTCGCGCCGGCGCGGGCGAGGGTGTGAAACGTCGACCAGAGGTCCCGCCGAAGGACGGGATCGAGGGCCGACGGTCGGCTCGTCGAGAACCAGGAGCTTCGGCTCGTTCAGGAGCGCGGTGGCAAGCGATACGCGTGCGCGCTCGCCGCGCGAGAGCCGCCGGACGGCCTGGTCGGCTCGCTCCGCAAGGTCGACCGTCTCGATGACGGCATCCACCCGTTTCCTCGGTGCGCCGAGGACGCGCGCGAAGTAGGTGAGATTCTCCCGGACGGTGAGATCGGCGTAGACCGACGGCGCCTGCGTCAGGTACCCGA
>JACCYG010000284.1 GCA_013696595.1 Actinomycetota bacterium
TGCGCTCGCGTCCGAGGCGCATCCCGTCGAGCTCGCCCTAGACGCGCCGACACCGTACTAACGCGTGATCGCCCTCGCGTGACCCTCCCCGAAACCCTCGCCGGCGAGCTCAGCCGCGCGGTGGGCACCGCGCAGAGCGAGCGCCGGCTCCCGAGCGTGAGCGCCGCGGTGACACGGAACGGCGAGATCATCTGGTCCGAGGCGATCGGCCTGGCGTCCGTCGAGCCGCGTCAGGACGCGGCCCGCGAGACTCAATACCGGGTGGGGTCGATCACGAAGACCTTCACGGCCGCGGCGGTTCTCCGGCTCCGCGACGACGGCGCGCTCGCGCTCGACGACCCGGTCGGCAAGCATCTTCCGCGCGCACCGGACGCGACGCCGACGATCCGCCGCCTCCTCTCGCACGCTTCGGGCCTGCAACGCGAGCTTCCGGGCACGACGTGGGAGACACTGGGATTCCCAACCGCCGAGGAGCTCGTCGCGACGCTCGCGGAGGCGGAAGAGGTGCTCGAGGCCGGGCGTCACTGGCATTACTCAAATCTCGCCTTCGCCCTGCTCGGACAGGTCGTGGCCGGGTATGCCGGCATGCCGTACGAACGCTTCGTCGACCAGCGGTTCCTCCAGCCGCTCGGCCTCGGGCGGACGACATGGACGGCTGTGAGCCCCTCCGCGCGCGGTTACTTCGTCGAGCCGTTCGCAGACAGCGTGCGCCCAGAGCCCGATCTCGACCTCGCCGGGGCTGCAGCCGCGGGCCAGCTCTGGAGCACGGCCGTCGATCTCTGCCGTTGGGGCTCCTTCCTCGCCGATCCGGACGAATCGATTCTGGATCCGGAGACGGTGGAAGAGATGCACGCGGTACAGGTGATCGCCGACAACGATCGCTGGACAAGCGGATGGGGTCTCGGCATCTCGCTCGGCCGCGAGGGCGAGCGCATCTACGCCGGACACGGAGGAGGGATGCCGGGCTTTCTCTCAGGTCTCGCGTACCTGAGAAAGGAGAAGATCGCCGCCGCGGCGCTCGCGAACGGAGTCGCCGACATGCAACAGGTCGCGGTCGAGCTCGCGGGCAAGGTCGCAGATGCGTTTCCGGCGGAGCCGGAGGCGTGGGCGCCCGACGACCCTGCGCCCTCCGACATCGCAGACGTGCTCGGACGATGGTGGTCGGAGGGCGAGGAGACGATTCTCAGGTATCGCCGCGGCCGCCTCGAGGCGCGGCGCACCGGCGATCCCGCCGACAAGGAGCCCTCGGTGTTCGTCCAGGAAGGACCGAATCTGTTCCGCGTGGCGTCCGGCCGGGAGCGAGGCGAGGCGCTCCGAGTCGAGCGCGACGATGTCGGCGAGCCGGTCCGGCTCTACTGGGCGACCTACCCGTTCTTCCGCGCGCCTCGCACGTTTGCCGAGCTCGGCGATTGACACCCGGCGCGGGCGGGCGTAGCTTCGCGGAATCCGACGGAGGAGGCACGATGGCGATCGAGCGCGCACCGGATGTGGAAGCGATTGTCCGCGAAGCGAACGACGCGTGGCGCCGGGGCGACATCGAAGCGCTCGAGCGTATGACGTCTTCGAGCGACGCGGTGCTGATGGTCGGCACCGACCCGAGCGAGATCTGGCGTGGGCCGCAGCAAGCGATCGAGGGTCTGCACCAGGCTCTCGATGAGACCGAGGGAGGCGGACCGCGATCGCGCACCGAAGACGTGACCGCGTATCGCGCCGGAGACATTGCCTGGACCTTCGAGGTCGGCGTTTTCACCGTCGAGGGCGCCGACGTGTCGTTCCGAACCGTGTCCGTCCTTCACCGCGAGGATGGGGAGTGGAAGTACGTCCAGTCGGTGGCGTCTCTTTCGGTCCCGAACGCGGCGTGGACGAAGCCCGGCGCGCCGATCCTCGAGACGCTCGCCGCGCGCTAGCGCGGGACGCTACTCGTACTGAAGCGCCCGAAGGACGTTCAGGCGGGCGGCACGGCGCGCCGGGATGATCGCCGCGACGATCCCGACGACGATCGCCACGATCGCGAACGCGACAAGCCAGTCGACCGGGACGGAGAATCTCAGGTCGAACTCCGCGAGCGCGCGCGTGATGAGCGCGGCAAGCAGAATCCCCAGCGGGACGCCGAGCGCAGCGCCGATCAAAGCGGTGATCACGCTCTCATGGCGCACCATCCGGCGCACCTGGCGGCGGGTCATGCCGACCGCGCGCAGCATGCCGAGCTCCCGGGTCCGCTCGTAGACCGAGAGGACGAGCGTGTTCACCATTCCGAAGATGCTCACGATCACCGAGAGCGCGAGGAGGACGTAGAGCATGAGCAGGAACTGGTTGAAGTCGGCATCCTGCTGGTCGATCCAGCCGTCGCGTGTCTGAACCTTGGCGTCGGGGAAGTCCGCGGCCGCGCTCTCGAGTGCCTGCCCGTGCTTCTCGCTCGCCTCGCCGGGGACGTTCACGAACGTGAACGAGTTCCGTGGCCGTTCGTAGATCTCGTCGAACGTCGACTGCGGGATGCTGACCGCGCCGAGGAGCGGGAAGAAGGGAGGCGGCTTGTAGAGCGCCTCGACCTCGATCGTCGCGCGTTCATTGCTCGCTGTCAGGAGCTCGACCTCCTGGCCGACGCGGAGGTCGTTCTCTTCGGCGAAGTCCTCGTCGACGATCGCTCCGTTCTCGCCGAGCGTCGCGAGGACCTCGTCGGAGCCCTCGGCCCATTCGAAGTTGTAGACCTGGGCGATCGAGTCCGGCTCGATCCCGGTGACGTAGTTCGCCGTGTCGCCGACCTTGCCGAGCTCCGCGCGGACGCTCGTCGCCACTT
>JACCYG010000197.1 GCA_013696595.1 Actinomycetota bacterium
CCGCCAGCGCGCCCGGAATGGCAACGTCGATCCACACGAGGCGGTGATCCGAGGCGGGAAAGCCGCCCGGAAGGCTCGGCGTGAAGACGCCGACGAGCCGGAAGAGGGGATCGCTCATGAGGGGCCAGAAGACGGCTCCGTCGAGGAGCATCAGATTCTTGCGCGGTAGCACGTAGTCCGCCCTCAGGTTCCCCGGTGCGCTGTCGGAGAAGTCTGCGGTGTCAAAAGCCGGGTCGCTCCTGTGCGTAAGGTTGGCCCTGCCCTGCAGTGCCGCCTGCTCGGGGCCCCCGGGGCTCGAGGGAGTCAGCCTCGTATTCACGAGCGGATGCTCGAGCAGTTGCTGAATCGAGCCCGGAATCGAGTCCCCGTCGAGCGGATCCGAGTTCTGGTCGCCCGCGATCACAAAGAGCTCGCCGGGCTTGAGACCGCCGCGGCGCTCCGCGTCGTCGTAGATGTACGAACTGCGTACTCCCGGGCTCACGTAATCGGCCCAGAAGCGGATCTCGTCGTAGTTCCGCGTCCCGTTCCGATCTTCTGGCCCGTCGAAGACCGGCGGCGTCGGATGGCTGACGAGGAAGTGAACGACCTTCCGTCCGATCTGAACCGGCACGTCCCAGTGGCTCTTCGAGGAGAGACGGAAGACCTCCAGCTCGGCCGGGGAGTACCAGTCAGCAGGTGCGGGGGTGGCGGGATTGTCGGGCAGGCGCGCCCCGGGCATGTCCTTCCAGAGGAAGGACTGGAACGTCCGGACCTGGGACAGCAGGATCGGATAGCGCGAGTAGACCATCATCCCGAACTGCCCCGGGAAGAAGCCGAACCCGAACGCGTCATTCGGCCCCCCGACGGAGCCGTTGTTGTCCAGATCCTGGCCCGACGGAAACCCCGTGTTCGACGGGGCCTGGAAGCGATAGGGATAGACGATCGGCGCGGCGCGGTTCTGGGAGACCGAGAGGTAGTTGTCCTGGAAGAGGCGCGCCGCGTCGCCGTTCTTGTCGTAGTCGAACTCGTTGATGAGGAGGACGTCCGGCCGCACGCGTTGGATCATCTCGGCGACGGTGCGCGCTTGGGCGTTCGAGGGCGTCGAGAGGTGGGCGACGAGCTCACCCGCCGCCGACCGGTTGAGAGACGCGTTGAAGGTTGAGAATCGAGTCGCCTCGCGCCCCGAAGCGCCCGCTGATGCCGTCGAAACTACGCCTGCGACAATCGCCGCGGCACCGGCAAGCGCGACCAAGCGACGACGTGTGTGACCCAGAACTGACTTCGCCACCGTTCCTCCTCGTTCGGTTGGGAGCGGTCTATCACGCACCCGGGAAGCGTTCAAGAGACGGCCGCCTCGCCTCACCGGATCGATCCAACCTGATCACCGCCACTCACGGCGGCCGGCCGACCCTAGTCGATCGCCTTGCTGATCAGGTGGGCGTAGAGCTCGCGGTAGAGCCTGACGGCCGCGCCGATGTCGCCGGGATCGACGTCCGCGCCGTGCTCGGCGAGCGCCGTGATCCGCCGCGCTTCCTGGTAGTCGCGGACGACCTCCGGCTCGACCCCGTCGTCGGCGACCTCGTCGTGAATCGGGAAGCCCTGGTCGACGAGCATGCGCTCGATCAGGTCGCCGAGCTCCGAGAGCGTCTCGGCCGGCGAATCCTCGAGCTGCTCCTCGAGCGCCTGCCACTCCGTTTCCCACTCGTGCCGGTCGAGACCTGGTTCCCGCATGTCCACTCTGTACCGCGCTCCTGCGTCCTTTGAAACACCCGAAGGTAGAACTACACTCGGGCGGATGAAGATCCTAGTGGTGGGCTCGGGCGGGCGGGAGCACGCGCTGGTCTGGAAGCTCGCGCAAAGCCCGAACGCCGTTCTCCACGCCGCACCAGGGAATCCGGGGATCGCGGCGCTCGCCGAGTGTCACCCATTTCGGGCCGAGGACGCCGAGGGATTGCTGGCGCTTTGCCTCCAGCTCGAGATCGACCTCGTGGTCATCGGTCCGGAGGCCCCGCTCGTCGCCGGAGTCGGCGACGCGCTGCGCCGCGGCGGGCTCACGGTGTTCGGGCCGAGCGCAGCCGCCGCGCGCATCGAGGGCTCGAAGCGCTTCGCCAAGGAGGTGATGAGCGCTGTAGGCGTTCCGGCGCCCGCGCTCCTCGACGAGCCCCGGGCGCCGTGCGTCGTCAAGGCCGATGGGCTCGCGGCCGGAAAGGGTGTCGTCGTCTGCCGTACGCAGGCCGAGGCGGATGAAGCTTGGACGCGCGCCGCTGCATTCGGCGGAGACGTGCTCGTCGAGGAGTTGCTCGACGGCGAGGAGGTATCGGTCTTCGCGCTCTGCGACGGCGCCGTCGCCCGCCCGCTTCCCGCCGCGCAAGACGCGAAGCGCCTCCTCGACGGCGACGAGGGGCCGAACACAGGCGGAATGGGCGCGTATTCCCCGGTTCCCTTCCTCTCAGAGGACGAAGTGAACGACGTCGTCGACCGCGTCCACCGGCCTGTACTCGGCGAGCTCGCGCGCCGCCGGAGCCCGTTCGTCGGCCTCCTCTATGCGGGCCTCATGCTCACCGACGACGGGCCGCGCGTCCTCGAGTTCAACTGCCGATTCGGCGATCCCGAGACGCAGTCCATCCTTCCCCTTCTCGAAGACGACCTGCTCGAGCCGCTCGCGGCGGCGGCGGCCGGCCGCCTCGGCGACACCGAGATCGAGGCCTCGTCGGACGCCGCGGTGACCGTCGTCCTCGCGTCGCCCGGATACCCGGAGGCGCCCGAGGCGGGGGCTCGAATCGGTGGGCTCGAGGCAGCCGAAGGCAACGGCGCTCTTGTCTTCCACGCGGGAACCGCCCTGCGAGAAGGAGAGCTGAGAAGCGCAGGCGGACGTGTTCTCGACGTCACGTCCGTCGCGCCCACCAGCGCCGAAGCGCGCGAGCGCGTCTACGAGGCAATCGAGCTCATCGACTTTCCCGACGCGCAGTTTCGCCGCGACATCGCCCTCAAGGCCGTCCATGTCTCAGGCTGAGTCGCAAAGCGAGATCGGTCTCGAGGAGTCGCCGACTCCGCTTCCGATCATCGAGGAGTTCGAGCAGTCAGGGCCGCTCGTCGGGATCCTCATCGGCTCGGAATCGGACCGCGAGACGCTCCAGCCGGCGATCGACGAGCTGAACGAGCGCGGAATCTCGCACGAGCTTCTCGTCCTTTCGGCCCACCGCGACCCCCGCGGCGTGGCGGAGTACGCGTCGAACGCGGCGCTCCGCGGCGTGCGCGTCATCATCGCGGCCGCCGGGATGTCCGCGGCGCTTCCCGGCGCCGTCGCCGCCTACTCCGACCTCCCCGTGATCGGGGTCCCGCTCACGTCGTCGAAGAGCGCGGCCGGCGGGCTCGACGCCATCCTTGCGATTGTGCAAATGCCACCCGGCGTCCCGGTTGCCTGCGTGTCGCTCAACGGATCTCGGAACGCCGCGATCCTCGCCTCGAAGATCCTCGGCCAGGGCGGCGGCTACCCCGACGCTCCCCGCCGGCCGCAGCGCGAGCTCTAGGAGCGAAGCGGGGCTCGCCTCCCCCATCTCTAGAATCGGGAAGGTGATCGCGCGCTACGCCCGTCCGGCCATGACGAAGGTGTGGTCGGACGAGGGCAAGCTCGCGCGCTGGCTCGAGGTCGAGCTGGCCGCGCTCGCCGGCTGGGCGGAGATCGGCGCGGTGCCGCGCGAGGCCGTCGACGAGATCCGGGCGCGCGCTGTCTCACCCACGGCCGAGCGCGTCGCCGAGATCGAGGAGCGGACGCAGCACGACCTCGCTGCGTTCGTCGACGCCGTGGCCGAGGACGTCGGCCCGGCCGGACGCTGGT
>JACCYG010000230.1 GCA_013696595.1 Actinomycetota bacterium
TCGAGGCCCGCGCGGCCGTCGGGCGCCTCGACGACGCCCATTCCCTCGGCCTCGAGGTTGACGCGGCAAAGGAGGCGGATCGGCGCCTCGTCGTCGATGACGAGAACTTTCGTCATCGGCTGCCGGCAGAGCCCACGGGCTCTGCGTTTTCGGGAGCGACGTTCGACATGGGCAGCTCGAAGACGAAGCTCGAGCCCTTACCCTCCTCGGACTCGACCCAGATCCGTCCTCTCATCGCAGCGATGAGGCCCCCGGCGAGGAAGAGCCCGAGGCCGGGGCCGTGGGCCGCCTCCCCAGATCCGCTTTCTGCTCGGTAGAACTTGGTGAAGATCCGGTGCTGGTCGGCCCGCGGGATGCCGATGCCCTCGTCCACGACGCGCACCTCGACAGTGTCCGACTTTCGTCGGCCGGAGACCTTCACCGTGCCACCCTCCGGCGAGAACTTGACCGCGTTGTCGACCAGCTGCGCGATCACTTCTCCGAGCTTCTCGGCGTCTGCATCGGCATAGAGCGAGCCGTCGGGAACGTCGACGACGAAGTGGTGGTCTCCGTCGACGCCGGCCGCGAAGCGTTCGATCGTCCCGCTGACGACGCTCGAGACGTTCGTCGGGGCGACGGCGAGACCGAGCGTGCCGGCCTCGAGGCGCGCGACGTTCAGGAGGTCGTCGACGATCCGGATCAACCGCTCGGACTCCGACGCGATGTAGCCGAGGAAGGTGGCACGGTCCTCTTCGCGGAAGACGACGTCGCTCCTCAGCAACGTCTCCGCGAACCCGTAGATCGACGTGAGGGGCGTTCGGAGCTCGTGCGAGACGGTCGCAACGAAATCCGACTTCATCTGTTCGACGACACGCTCGCCCGAGACGTCCCGGAAGGCGAAAATCCGACCAGCGACCTCGCCGGCCGCATCGCGCATCACCGCCTCCGTCAGTGAGAGCCACACCTCTTTGCCGCCGCGCTGGATCGCGACGTGCCTCTCTCCGGGCACATGCGGATCGTCGCCCGCGAGATCGCGTTGAAGCGCCTCGCTCACGCGCCGGCCGACCGCCTCGGACGCAGGCACGCCAGTGATGTGCTCCGCCATCGCATTCCAGAGGACGACCTGCTCGTCGCGGTCGACTGCGACGATGCCGTCCGCGATGTTCGACAGGATCGCTTCGCTTCGCTCCTTCTCCTCCGCGACGCGCTGATAGAGCTCAGCGTTCGAAAGCGCGGCCGAGGCCACGGCCGCGAGCGCTATGAGTGCCTGGAGGTCGTCCTCGGCCCAGCTTCGGGGAGTCGCCGCGTACACCGTGAGGACGCCGTGGAGCCCGCCGTCGTGCGCCAACATCGGCACGGCCAGGCAAGCGGCCATGCCTTTCGTGAGGAATGGATCGCCGCGCCCGAGCTGCGGCGCCGCCTCTGTGTCCTCGACCCGGGCCGGCAAGCGGGACTGCACGAGCTCGCCCAGTAGGCCCGCGTCGGAGCTCGCCCGCGTTCCGAGGAGACCGGTGGCACCCGTTCCGGACGCGGCGCGGACCACGAGCTCGTCACCTTCGAGGAGACGGATGGCAGCCGCATCCGCGCCGAGAAGCTCAGGGGCTTCGCGAACGACCTCCTCGAGCACGAGCGAGGGCTCCAGGTTCGTTGCGAGCCGAGCGCCGACGCTCGCGAGGCGCTGCGAGAGCCCCCGCGCGCGACGCTCGGTCTCGAAGAGCTCGCTTCGCTCGAGAGCCCCGCGCGCCGCGCGGCTGAGATGGCGCGCGAGGGTGAGATCGTCGTCCGAAAACGTCCGCTCCGAGCGAAACAGGACGACCACCGCGTCGTTCCCGCTCCCGCCGGCCGCCACCGGCGCGCTCAGGAGCGCCTGGTACCCGTGATCGCGCAGAAGAGCGCGCGTCGCCTCGTCGAAGCGATCATCGTCCTCGAGTCCCGCCGACGAGACGATGCGTTCCTCGCGCGCGGCTGCGAGGAACGGGGTCGCGGCTCGCGGTAGCCCTTCTTCGAGGCGGGTCGCCAGGATGGGCGGCAGCTCGTAGGACCCCGCGAGGGTGAGCCCGTCGCCGTTCGGCTCGAGCACGACGGCCGCGTCGCCGCCGAGCGCTTCGGCCGCAGCCTGAGCCAGCGCGTCGAATGTCTCCGCCAGCGAGAGCGGCGAGCCCAGAACCTCGGCGATGCGGTAGAAACCCTGCTGGATCTGTGCCTGGCGCTCCCGCTCCTCGAAGCTCTCCGCGTTGTGCGACGCGAGCGACGCGAAGCGCGCGAACGCGTCGAGGAGCTCGAGCTCGGAGGTGTCGAAACGGCCGGCTTCGCGTGCAAGCACGCCGAGCACGCCGCGGATCTCGCCGAGCCACGTCATCGGTGCGACCATGACTTCCTCGAAGTCGGCGAAGTTCTCGCTCGGCGGCGGCTGTTCGGTGCGGGCGAAGTCCCGCTTCAGCACCGGCTTTCCCGTCGCGATCGCCTCGGCGTGGGTGCCCTGCGGCGGAAGTTCG
>JACCYG010000236.1 GCA_013696595.1 Actinomycetota bacterium
CTCCTCGACCTCGTCGAGGACCCGGTCAGTCTCGAGACTCCGGTCGGCGACGGCGACTCGATCTACGCCGACATGCTCGAAGACGTGAACGCCGAGCAGCCCGACCATGCGCTCTCGGAGCTTCACCGGGGGAGCGAGGTCGCAAGCGCTCTCGACGGCCTGAACGAGCGTATGCGCCACGTGCTCGATCTCCGCTTCGGACTCTCGGGCCAGAAGCCCCAGACGCTCGCGGAGGTCGGCGCTTGCCTGGGTGTCACGCGCGAGCGCGTCCGACAGCTCGAGTCACGGGCGCTCGGCGAGCTGCACACAGCAGCACCGAACCTGCGCCTCTACCTGCGCGCCGAATAATCGCTCGCGCACGGCGGCCGCCAGACCGGCCGCTAGGGTGGGGTAGATGTTCGTCGACGTCCATTCGCACGTCGTCCCGTCCGGCGACGACGGGGTGGGAAGCGTGGAGGAGGGCTTGGCGCTCTGCCGCGACGCACACGCCCACGGGACGAGTCTCCTCTTCGCGACGCCGCACGTCTGGCCGCAGCTTCCGCTCACGGAGGATCGCGAGGAGGAGATCCGACGCGCCTACGCGGAGATGGCTCCAGTCGCGGCCGAGGCGGGCCTCGATCTCCGGCTCGGATTCGAGCTGACACCGGCTCCCGCGCTTCTCGAGGAGGACCTGACGCGCTTCACGCTCGGCGCTCTGCCGGCCGTGCTCATGGAGCTTCCGTTCGCCGGGCCGCTCGATCTTTCCCAGCGGGTCGCCGAGGAGATCGAGGCCAGAGGGCTGACGCCGGTCATCGCCCATCCCGAGCGCGCCGACCGTGTCATCGACGACCCCGAGATCGCGGCCGGTTATGCGGAGCGGGGCTGGCTCCTGCAGGTGAACGCGACGAGCCTGCTCGAGTACCACGGTGAGGCTCCGTTCGACACCGGCTGGCTCCTGGTCGAGCGCGGCCTGGCCGACCTCGTCGCCTCGGACGGTCACCGCCCAGCACGGCCGCCCCTCCTTGACGACGCGCACGCAGCCGTTCGCCGAAGGATTGGCGAACGCGGCGACGCGCTCTTCAACGGCGCGGCACTCGGACGGCTCGCCTCCGTCGCCGAACGCGTGTAGGGGCGAGGCACGCCTCGCCCCCGGGCTACCGGGTCGCTGCGGCGCCGATCTCGCGGAGCGAGGCGAGACGGGAGAGCGATTCGACCTCGATCTGGCGCACGCGCTCGCGCGTGAGACCCAGACGCTGGCCGATGTGCTCGAGCGTGTGCGGCTCCTCGCCGCGAAGCCCGTAGCGAAGCTCGAGGACCTTTCGGTCGCGCTCCGGAAGGGACTCGAGGGCCTTGTCGAGAGCCTCCTTCTGGAGCCGGCGCTCCGTCACCTCGTCTGGGAGCGGATCATCGCCCGCAACGAGGTCGCCGAAGACGGCATCCTCCTGCTCGCCGATCGGCTGGTCGAGGCTCGTCGAGGCGCGAGCGGCCGCGCGGACCTCGAGCGCCTGCTGAAGCGGAAGGCCGGCCTCGTCCGCGATCTCCTCGAGCGAGGGCTCACGCGCGAGCTGCGTCCAGAGGTAGCGCTCGGCGCGCTGCATCTTCTGCATACGCTCGACGACGTGGACCGGCACGCGGATCGTGCGCGCCTTGTCCGCGATCGCTCGGGCGACGGCCTGGCGGATCCACCAGGTCGCGTAGGTCGAGAACTTGAGCCCACGACGCCACTCGAACTTCTCCACGGCGCGAATGAGCCCGAACATCCCCTCCTGGATCAGGTCGAGGAAGGGGAGACCCTGGTTCCGGTAGTTCTTCGCGATCGAGACGACAAGCCTCAGGTTGCACTCGATCATCCGCCGTTTCGCCGCCATGTCGCCGCGCTCGATCGCCTTCGAAAGCTCGACCTCGTCGGCGGCTGTCAGAAGTGGGTGGCGGCCGATCTCGCGCAGGAAGAGCTGGAGCGCGTCCGTCGTCGTCTCGATCCCGACGTCGAGGTTGCGAGGCGGCGCGGTAGGCTCGCGCACGGCCTCCTTCGGGCGCTCGATCACTTCGACCCCGCGCTCCTCGAGCTCGCGGTGGAGCGCCTCGACGACGGGCGGATCAAGCTCGAGGACGTCGGCCGTCTCGGTCACCTCGGTCGCGTCGATGAACCCGGCCGCCTCTGCTCGCTCCAGAAGGAGCTGAAGTTCTTCGGTCTGGATGGTGGTCCCGGAGTCTTGCGCCATAAAGCGGCTTAACCTAGCAACCGCGTCAGGCGTACCCAACGGTGCGCGGAGGCAAAACATCGCTCCGAGCGGAGATTGAATTCTTGTGCGGAGCCGAGTGCCGGCTCACGAGACGCGACGCGCTCCCACCGCTCGTGACGCTGGTTGCCACCATCCTCGCGTTCATTCGTCCCGCGCACGAGAATGGGCGTTATGTCAAGTTGCGATTCGAAGCCCGAGAAACGCCGCGGCCTCCTCCACCACCTCGTCTGCAAGCGTCAGGCGTCGAACATCGCCGACTGAGAGAGCAGCGGCCGCCCGGTCGAAGAGGGTCACGTTCGGCCATTGCGACTCGAAGGTCGACCACCACCGGATGCCCGCGGCGCCCGGATGACGCTCGTAGAGCGCTGCGGCGTCGGCCTGTGTCCGGCCGCGCTCGTGCGTGGCGACGAGAGACGGACGCAGGCCCTCGCCCGCGAGGACGGCCGGCTCGTCGAGGTCGATGAGCTCCTCCCCGTCCCGAAGCTCGAGCTCTGCGAGTGCGAGCGGCAGCCGCATGCGCCGAAGCTTGTCGGCTGTGAGGGCGCGGCCGGTGAAGCGCGCGAGCTGTTCGACGACGGTCGAGGCCGGCCGCTCGGAGGCGTAGAGGCAACCGTAGGCAAGCGGGTTGTCGTGGCGCCCCGCGCCCTGAAGCATCTGCGCGAACCAGACCGCTCCACCCCGTGCCGTCGCGGCCACCTCCCGGTCCCACGGGAAGCAGCGGAAGAGGGTCACACGTACGAGCCGGCCCGCTCCTGCCGAATCGCAGCGAGAATGTCCTCGACGGCGCCCAGTCGGATGACGTCGATCGGACGCCGGTTTCGCAGGTGCGGGTTCAGCCCGAAGAGCCAATCCTCTACCGCCTCCGGCTCGTACAGGCGACGTAGCATCGAGATCGTCAGCTCGAGGAGATCGAGGCGGTCGCCGTTGGCCTCGTCGATCCCTTTCCCGTGCCGCCAGCGGCTCACCTGTGCCGGGCTGACGCCCAGCGCATCGGCCAGACGCCGCTGCGAGCGGAAATCCTTGCTGAGAGCCTCGACTTTGAGCGCGGGCGTCACCGGCATGGCATGAGCATAGCGCAACAAAAAGTGTTGCGCGAACTCTTAGGATTTCCCCATCCATCTTGCACGGCCTGTGGAAAGGTCGTAGCGTGCTCCTTTCATGCTGCAGCCGGTCGACCCGAATGAGCGCTTCCGGAGCCGGCGGGCAAAGGCGCGAACGAGACGTGCGGCGAGGCGTGTCTCGGCGCTCGCCGTGGTCGCGCTTGCCGCCGCCGGCGTCGCTCTTGGCGCCCGGTTTCTGACCGAAGGCGAGCGGGCGCACCGCTCGGCCGACAAGCCGGCTGAGAGCGCCTCGGCCGAGAAGCCGGAGAAGCCGACGCCGCGTCCGCTGCCGGACGAGCTTCGCGGCGTCCACGTGACGATGGCGCTCCTAACCCTGGACGGGAAGCTCGACGAGTACCTCTCCTACACGAAGTACGGCCTCACGGCGCTCGAGCTCGACGTCAAGGACGAGAACGGCGAGGTCGCCTTCACCTCGCGCTACGCGCCCCTCGCCAAGCGGGTCGGCTCGGCGCGGAACTACTACCGGCCCGGGCCTGTCGTCGCGAAGATCCGTGCGAAAGGCCTCTATCTCATCGGCCGGGTCGTCGCCTTCGAAGACCCCTTCCTCTCCGAGAAGCGACCCGACCTGGCGATTCGCCAACGGGGCGGCGGCGTCTGGCGGAACGACGCCGGCCTCGGTTGGACGAATCCCTACGACAAGCGAGTCTGGGACTACAACGTCGACATCGCCGAGTCGGCCGCGCGCGTGGGCTTCGACGAGATCATGTTCGACTACGTCCGCTTCCCGAGCGACGGGAACGTCGATTCGGCGGTCTTCCCGGGCAAGCGCGCCGAGCCCAAGGCGAGGACGATCGCCGACTTCCTCGCCTACGCACGTTCCCGCCTCTCCCCCCTCGGCGTTCGCGTCTCAGCAGCCGTCTTCGGGCTTTCGGCCACGCGGAACCTCGGGATCGGCCAGCGCCCTCGGCTGATCGCCGAGCACGTCGACGCCATCTACCCGATGGTCTACCCGTCGCATTACAGCCTCGGCGAGTATGGAATCGACGATCCGAACGCCCGTCCGGGCGCGACCGTGGCCGCCTCCCTGCGAGACTTCAGCCGCGCCATGCGCGGGACGGACGCGACCGTCGTCCCCTGGCTGCAGGACTTCTCGCTCGGGCGAACCTACTCCCTCTACGACGTGGAGGCCCAGATTCGCGCCGCGCGCCGGATGCAGTCGGCCGGCTTCTTGCTCTGGAACGCCGCAGGGGTCTATACGCCGGAGGCCCTCGCCGGTCCGTGAAAAGTCTTCCACACAATTTCCACAGGCTAGCGTGATTACTGTGGAAATCGTGGATAAAAAGAGTTCGCGCAATTTGCGATTTTTTTCTCTTTCGAATTACTTGACGTGCCTGCCAGGGTGCCCTAGATTGCCCCTTGCACCGAGCACGGAGCGCCGGTAGATCGAAACTACACCGGGCGACCGTAGGCGGAAGCCGAAAGTTGGCCGGAGTGGTGGACGAAAGCGCAACCGGCTCGGTGAATTTTTTTTGGTCCAGAGGGCTGACCCCGGGACCGCTCTCTTGAGCATGCGTATCCCGGCGGGGTGAAGGGTAGATTCCCAGCCGTGCACCTGCGGCCACCCGCATTCAGCCACGGCTTCACGGCGTTCCTCTGGGCCGTCGCCCTCGGCTTGTTCGTCTGGATCGGCCTCTTGGCCGTCGACGTGTCCGGGGGAAGCGCGTTTCTCTTCGGCTTCCTGGCGGCCGTCGGGATCTTCTTCTTCGTGCGCCTCTACGGCGCCGACGATTTTCGTCGCCGCTAATCATCCCTGCTGCGAGTGAAGGAGCGGCGCGGGCGCCCTTTCGAGCGCCCGCCGCTGTCTCAAACGCTTAGGAGCTAGACCGTGTCGCGCCGGTCGGACTCGCGGACCTCGCCGCTCTCCTCGCGCGTCCCTGGCTCGACCGTGCTCGTGCTCTCACGGTCGCGGAGCTCGTCAGAGTCGCTCCGGCCCGAGGTCGTCGTGCGGGCGCCGGCGGGCTCGGCCGTCGTCGTCTCGGTGCGCCGGTAGTCGTGCACGTCCTCGTCTGGAACGTCCGCGTCGCGCCTGAGCACACGCGTCCGCGGCCCGGTCGTATCGAACGTGAAGGCGAAGACCAGACCGATGATGAGCGGGATCACCGGCAGGAACTCGTTCAGGTCGTTCACGAGGCCGCTGATCCCGAGGTCGCCGCTCCAACGATCGAACCGCCCCTCTTCGACGCCGCTCTGAGGCTGCTTCGCGAGCAGAACCCAGCCGCCGACGATCAGCGTCGGCAGGAAGGCGAAGAGGAACATCATGGGGCTCAGCGTCGGCCAGCCCCATTTGGTCCACCCGCCGAAGAGCTGCGAGAGGCCAAGCGCCAGGCCGGAGCCGGCGAGGAGTGCCATGGCGATCCAGAAATCGCCGTTCTGGCCCGTCCAGTCGAACGTCGAGGCGATCCACACGAGGAGCCCGGCGGCCGCGACTCCCGCAAGCGTGAAGAGCGCGCGGATGATCCCGGGACTCGCGCCTACCCGCTCGGTGACGAAGTTGTCGTCGCCGTCGGTGCGATCGCGGTCGATCACGCGCTCATCCCGCCTCACTACCGGACGGTCTGTGGTCGTCTCCTCGTCCGTCGTCTTGCGTCCGAACAATCCCATCCTTGGTCACCCCGTTCCGTCGTTTGCGGGTTTTTCCAACTTGTGCAGGTTTTTCCCCGTTTCCTCAACGCCTGTAACACGCGGGGAGCTAGGCGGCGAGATCGCGGCGGCGCGCGTCGAAGGAGCCCGATTCGAGCTCCTCGCGGAAGGCGGCGACCGTCGCCTCTTCGTCGTGCGCGAAAATGTGCTCGACGACAGCGACGCGGGCGTCGCTGTAGAACGGCTCGTCAACGTGCCGGGAGCTCACGACGTTGACGGACATGCGGGCGCAAGTCGGGCAGCGAACGGCCACACCCACCTGTTCCGCGGCCGGTGCGAGGGCACGGAAGGCGGAGGGGAAGACGGGTCTCGGGCAGCCTTCGGGATAGCAGAAGAAGCTCCACGGCCATTCCCCCGCCCTGATTCGCCGCGCGGCCCGGTCGAGCAGCTCCGCGCCAACCGACTCGAGGCGCCGGGTCATCAGGTTGAAGAACGGGTCGCCGTCCGCTCCGACCGGTGCCCAGTCGAGCTCGTCGTGCGTGACGAGACCCTCGTGCTCACCGCCACAAGAACAGGCGAAGGTGACCTTGTAAACGGCCGGGTGGGCGGCTCCGCCGAGCCGCTCGAGCGAGCGGAACCGCGACAGGCGCACACGAGCCTCGCCCGCAACCGGGCACGGGAAGGTGTAGCGCCCAGTGAGACCGTCGTACATTGGAAGCGAGGAATCTATCGACAGCGGCGGCGGGCGGCCCTATCCTCTGAAGGGCCCGGGGCAGCCGGGCCCGCTCACCCGTAGGGCCGGTATCTATCTGTTCCGCGCCCTGAAGCCGCGTTCAGTACTGAATGAGGGAATGCACGTCGTAGCCGGCGAGCTTGTCGCGGCCGTTCAGGAACGTCAACTCGATCACGAACGCGATCCCCACGACCTCGCCGCCGAGCTGCTCCACCAGGTTCACCTTCGCCTGCGCCGTTCCACCCGTCGCGAGAAGGTCGTCGTGCACGAGCACGCGGGCACCGCGGGCAATCGCGTCCGCATGGAGCTCGAGCGAGTCGACGCCGTACTCGAGCTCGTATTCGGCCGTCACCGTCTCCCAGGGAAGCTTTCCGGGCTTTCGCGCGGCGACGAACCCGCACCCCAGGCGGTAGGCGAGCGCCCCGCCCAGGATGAACCCGCGGGCTTCGGCTCCGAGGATGACGTCGGGCCGGCGCGGCTCGGCGAACTCGGCGAGCGCCGCCACCGTGTCCCGCAGCGCCTCGGGATCCGCGAGGAGCGGCATCATGTCCTTGAAGACGATCCCCTCGCGAGGAAAATCAGGGATGTCCCGGATCTTCGATTTCAGGTCGACGGCCACGACGGAGCGATTCTAGGGCCGTGGCCGTAGGGGCGGGGGTTGCCGCGCCCGCCGGGGCTGCGCTACACCAATGATTTCAACGCGCGCCAGAACAGCAGCTGCGAGAGCTCCTGCGACGCGGCTGCGAGCGTCTCGAGATCCTCGAGCCCGGCTAGCCGGCGCTCGGGGTTTCGCGAGCGGAGCGCAGGCGCGACGATCTGCTCCAGGAGTCCGGCGGCCGAGGAAGCGCCGTTGCGAAGGCTGCGGAGGTTACGGGGCTCGATCCCGTAGCGGGCGAGCCGCGCGCAGGCCGCCACCACGTCGACGTCGCGCTCGGGGTATCGGCGGTCGCCGTCCTCCGCGTTCGGCTCGACGAGCCCGTACTCCTCCAGCTCCTGCACGAACGCAGGCTCCGCCTCGGACCGCTCGCAGAGCGTGCGCAGGTCAATCTCCGGCTCGCGAGAGCGCAGGAGAGCGTCGGCCGTCCTCTTGCGGGAGCGGCGCTTCGCTCCGGGCGAAGACAGCTCCTGCTTGATCACGCGAAGCGGAAGGAACTCGTCGCGCTGGAGCCGGAGGATCGTGCGCAACCGCTCGACGTCGTCGTCGCCGTAGAGCCGGTAGCCGCCCTCCGTCCGGCGTGGCGCAAGCAGGCCTTGGCCCTCGAGGTAGCGGATCTTGGAGATGGAGATGTCCGGAAACTCGTCCCTGAGCCGGCGGCGGACCGTGCCGATCGTGAACGGTCGCTGCGAGGGCTCGGGGATGGTGGCCGTCATGGATCAGACGCGGGAAAGGAAGGCAAGCCGGTACTTGCCGATC
This sequence comes from Actinomycetota bacterium, assembly GCA_013696595.1. Taxonomy (GTDB): domain Bacteria; phylum Actinomycetota; class Thermoleophilia; order Gaiellales; family Gaiellaceae; genus JACCYG01. Next base: position 8,071 of record JACCYG010000236.1, read on the forward strand.
TGGACCTCGTCGCCGTCCTCGAGCTTCGCCTTCTCGACGCGCCGACGGTTCACGTAGGTGCCGTTCAGGCTCCCACGGTCCTCGATCGTGTACCCCTCCTCGTCCCGTGAGAGGACGGCGTGCGACCTCGAGACCGTGACGTCGTCGAGAAAGACGTCGGTCTCGGGGGACCGCCCGATCTCGACGCGGTCGGCATCGACCGGGAACGTCTCACCCTGCCGCCCTCCTCCCGAGCGGACCACGAGCGCCGTCCCTTCGATACCGAGGTCGTCAAGCGGCGGCCCGGTGTCGTCGAGGAGCTCGTCGGAGGCGAAGGTCATCGTCGTCGCCCCGCTCGGCTCGTCATGGATCAGGAGCGCGCCGCACTTCGAGCAGTAGTTCGCGCTCTCAGGGTTTTGGAAGCCGCACTCGGGGCAGTGGACGTGACTCAAGGCTCGGCCTAGTCGGCGGGGTTCGGGGGTGCGGCGCGGCCCGCGAGAATGTCGGCGAGCTTGTCGACGTCCACCTCGTAGAGCGGGCCTTCCCCGGCGCCGACCTGCTTCTGGAGGCGGGACTGGAGCTCCGCCTTCAGGATGTCGATCTTGCCGTGGAGGATCCGGCGACGGTACGAGACTTCATGCTCCTCCTCGACGAGCTCGTGGATCATGTCGCGAAGCTCGCTGTCGGAGACGGACTTGAGATCGGGCGGGAAGGGCTCCAAGACGCTCCAATCGGAGAGGTGAATCCGGACTACCGGGAAGTAAATCATCCCGGCGCGCAGGGTTCAACCTCGAGTTGAGGGTTAGCGCGTTTCCGTGGCGCCGTCGCCCGCGATGATCTCGGCGACGAGCGCGGTGTACTTCTCCTCGAGGCGAGCGGCGTGCTCGTCCGTCGGGCCTTCTGCGAAGACGTGGACGAGCGGCTCGGTTGCGTCGGGGAGCACCTGGGCCCAACCACCGTCCTCGAAC
>JACCYG010000265.1 GCA_013696595.1 Actinomycetota bacterium
TCGCATGCCCGCTCCCGCACGGGCGGCGGGTCGCCGTCGCAGCCGACGGCGGCGGCCACTCGGCTCTCGCCGCGGACATCGTCTCGGAGCTCGGCCTCGAGCTCCCGCTGTTCTCCGACGATCTCGCCGCACGGCTCGCCGTGGGGTTGCCGCCCACGGCGTCCACGCGGAACCCCGTCGATCTCGCCGGCGGCGGCGAGCAGGACATCTCCTCGTTCGGCCGGGTCGTGGGCGGGCTCCTCGGGTCGGGAGAGGTCGACGCCGTCTTCTTAACGGGCTATTTCGGCGGCTACAGCGAGTACGCGCCCGCGTTCGAGCCACAGGAGGTCGAGGCAGGCGAGGCGATGGCGAAAGCGGCGAAGCGAACGGGCGTGCCCCTGCTCGCGCACACGATGTACTGGGCCTCGGCGGGGGCGCGGGCGCTCCAGGGAGCGGGGGTCCCGGTCTACCGGGACGTCGCCGCCGGAGCTGGAGGGCTCGCCCGTCTCGTCGCGCGGGCGGAACGGAGGCCGCGCGGGATCCCGCCGCTTCCCGCGCCCGCGGACGCCCCGGTAACCGCCGCCGACTACTGGACGGCGCGGGACATCCTGGCCGACAACGGCATCCCGCTCGCCGAGGCGCGGCGCGTCTCCTCCTGGGAGGAGGCGCGAGACGCGGCGACCGTGCTCGGCTATCCGGTCGTCCTGAAGGCCGTGGGCGACCTGCACAAGTCGGACGCGGGCGGCGTCGTCCTCGGGATCGCCGACGACGGGGCGCTCGAGGCTGCGTATGCAGACGTGGTGGGCCGGGCCCCGGCATCGGCGTTCTCGCTCGAGCGCATGGCCCCGCTCGCCGAGGGTGTCGAGCTCATCGTCGGCTCGCGCTGCGACCCGCGTTTCGGCCCGATCGCGCTCGTCGGGCTGGGCGGGATCCACGCCGAGCTCCTGCGCGATGTCGCGGTCGCGCTCGCCCCGGTCGATGAGACCGTGGCGGAAGAGCTCATCCTTTCGCTCCGAGGTGCGCCGCTCCTGACTGGGGCACGTGGCCGGCCGCCGCTCGACGTCGGCGCGGCCGCCCGCGTCACGGCTGCCCTCTCGGAGATCGCCGCCGCGCATCCGGAGCTCGCGGAGGTCGAGATCAATCCGCTCCTCGTCACGGCGCGTGAGGCCGTCGCGCTCGACGCCCGGATCGTGCTCGCCGACGTCTAGGCGTCGGCGTAGGGCGCAGAGCCGCGCTTCAGGAGGCCGCGCGCGATGATCAGGCGCTGGATCTCGCTCGTGCCTTCCCAGATCCGGTCGACTCGAAGCTCGCGGTAGTGGCGCTCGGCGGCGTTCTCCCGCATGTAGCCCCTTCCGCCGAAGATCTGGACGGCGCGGTCGGCGACCCGGCCGGCCATCTCCGACGCGAAGAGCTTCGCCATCGCCACCTTTCCGTGCAGCACCGGCGGGTCGGTTCCGGCGTCGAAGCCGTGGGCCGCGTGATAGGTCAGGAGCCGGGCGGCGACCAGCTCGGTGAGCGAGTCGGCGAACATGAACTGGACCGCCTGGTGCTCCGCAATCGGCCGTCCGGAGGCGACTCGCTCGAGCGACCAGGCGCGCGCCTCGGCGATCAGCCGGTCGGCCGCGCCGCAGCAGCGCGCCGCGATCATGAGGCGTTCGAGCGTGAACCACTTCCTCGCTCCCTCGGCCCCGCCGCTCGGGACGCGGTTCTCGTCCGGTACGCGGCACTCGGTCAGACGGACCTCGGGGTGCTGGTAGAAGTAGGGGTCGTGCGCGAACGCGGGAACGCGCGCGAGCTCACAGCCAGGCGTCTCGATGTCGACGAGGAAGAGCGTCTGCTCGCCGTCTGCGTTCGCGAGGACGAGGAGGAAGTCGGCCTTCTCGGCGCCGGTCACGAACCATTTCTCGCCGTTCAGGACCCATTCGTCCCCGTCCCGCATCGCCGTCGTCTCGATCGCCGCGACGTCGGAGCCCGCTCCCGGCTCGGTGACGGCCCAGGCCTCCTGTCGCTCGTACCGGAAGGCCGGCCGCGCGTAGCGCTCGACCTGGTCGGGCGAGAGGAGCTCGAGAAGCTCGATGGGCGCGCGCTCGGCGACGATGAACCCGAGGCCGTTGGTGGCCTTGCCGGCCTGCTCTTCGAGGATCACCTGGCCGAGCATCGAGAGGCCCGGGCCGCCCTCCGTGACCGGGATGTTGAGGTGGCTGAAGCCGGCATCGCGCGCTTTCCGGTGGAGCTCGGCGATCTCGGCCTTGTCGATCGTGCCCCGCTCCGCAATCCGCTGCTCGACGGGATAGATCTCTTGTTCGACGAAGCTTCCCGCGCGCGCCTGCAGGTCACGAAGGTCGGGCGTGAGTTCCGGGATCATCGGCCTGCCGCTTGCTCACGCTCGAACGCGGCCCGCTCGGCGTCGGTGAAAGGGCGCGAGCGCCCCGACTCGCGGTCGCGCGCGACGAGGACGGCCTCGGCTTCGGCCGCGAGCTTCCCATCCTTGAAGAGCAGCTCCTCCCGGAGACGTAGGCTCGAGCGACCGATCTCGGTCAGCTGGCAGCGGGCCAGGACCTCGCCGTCCTCCTGCCGCAGCTCCTGACGGAAATCGATCGCGACGCGCGCGAGGACGAAGTCCCACGGGTCCCCATCCTCGCCGAGCGTCCGCCGCAGCCACTCGTCTCGGCCCTCTTCGAGATACGTGGCGTAGACCGCGTTGTTGACGTGGCCGTACGCGTCCTGGTCCTTCCACCGGATCTCGATGCGCTTCTCCTGCATCCCTCGTAGATCCGGGCGATGATAAGCGACTCGGGTGGTCGCTTCGGTCCCGCTCCTCTCCAGCATCCCGTGAGCGCTCTCGCGCCTGACGCGAACGCGGGCCGGGTCGCGCTCGTCACGGGCGGCGGCACGGGCATCGGCCGCGCGACCGCCCTCGCGCTCGCGCGCACCGGGGCCCGTGTAGCGGTTTGCGGGCGGCGCGAGGAGTTGCTCGAAGCTGTGCGCAGCGAGGTCGAAGCGGCTGGAAGCGAGTGCCTGGCCGTGGCCGCCGATGTCCGGGAGCCCGCCGACCGCGAGCGCCTTCTCGGTCAGACGGTCGAGCGCTTCGGCACCGTGGACGTGCTCGTGAACAACGCGGGCGGGCAGTTCATCGCTCGCGCGGAGGAGATCTCCGACAACGGCTGGCGCGCGGTGCACCGGCTCGCGGTCGACGCCGCCTGGAGCCTTACGCGGGAAGTGGCGAAGCAGGCGATGATCCCCGCCGGCCGGGGCGTCGTCGTCTTCGTCGGCTTCAGCCCGCGCCGCGGGATGCCGGGCATGGCGCATGCGGCGGCCGCGCGGGCCGCGCTCGAAAACTTGGCCGGCTCGCTCTCGTCGGAGTGGGGGCGATACGGGATTCGCGTCGTTTGCGTCGCTCCCGGGACGATCCTCACCGAGGGGCTCGAGGAATACGGACCGGATCGGATCGCGGAGTGGGAGCGCGCCGTCCCGCTCGGACGGCTGGGCGGGCCGGAGGAGATCGGGGAGGTGATCGCGTTCCTCTCCTCCGATGGAGGCGCGTATGTGACCGGAACGACGGTCGTCGTCGACGGCGGCGCGGACGCGTGGGGTCTCGCCGGCTACCCGCCTGCGGCGCGCTGACCGCCTACCGCTCGTAGCCCGGAAGCTCGCGGTCGAGCCGGCGCTTGACCGCCGCGAAGAGCGCGCGAGCGTGCTCGCCGTCGCGCACCCACTGGGCCGCCGCCTTCTCCACCACGTCGTCGGGGGCCTGGACGAGCGGTTGGCCCGTCGATTGCGCGAGGACCTGGACCTGGCACGCGCGCTCGAGGAAGTAGAGCTTGTGCCAGGCGTCGGCGACGTCGGTGCCGATCACGAGTACGCCGTGATTCTCGAGAAAGACGACGGTCACGTCCTCTCCGATTGCGTCCCCGATGCGTTCGCCCTCCTCGACGGCGTCGGCCACGCCGCCGTAGCTGAGCGTGAGGACGCGCCCATGGAAGTACATCGCGTTCTGGCTCAGCGTCGTATCGAGCCCGCCGCGTGTCACCCCGACCGCCGTCGCGAAGGGCATGTGGGTGTGAAACACGCACCGTGCCGACGTTCTCGCCAGGTGGATGCCCCGATGGAGCATGAACGCTGGCGTCGCCCACGCCCCTTCGCCCTCGACGACGGTGCCCTTGGCTTCGACCGTGAGGAGGTCGCTCGCGGCGAGCTCTGACCAGTCTGGGCCGAAGCGGTTCAGGAGGAAGAGGTCGTCCCGTCCCGGTACGGCCAGGCTGAAGTGGTTGTCGATCGCCTCGCTGAAGCCGTGGAGCGCTGCCGCGCGAAACGCTGCGGCAAGGTCGATCTTCGCCTGGCGGACCACGTCGACCTTCACTCGAGTGGAAGCGGTCGCCATCGTCACTCCGAGAGATACCGCGGCTCGGCGAAGACGCGCCGCACCATCGGCTCGAAGAACTCGACCGGCAGAGAGTCGTAGTCAGGGTCGAAGCAGTTCTGGTCGTAGAGCTCGCAGAACTCGGCGCAGGCCTCGAAGGAAGGATGGTCGCGAT
>JACCYG010000296.1 GCA_013696595.1 Actinomycetota bacterium
CCGCCACCCTCCTGGCTGCCGCCACCCTCCTGGCTGCCGCCACCTTCCTGGCCGCCGCCGCCACCCTGCTCTTCCCAGCCGCCGCCTTCCTGGCCGCCGGTCTCACCTTCCGTCGAAGACATGAACCCCTCCTTTCGAAGTGCCTGCGCCCGAGTATCCCGCAGTCGAGCCTCCCTAAAACGCGGACTATGCCTCTGGCGCCGGGTCCTCGTCGGGCTCGAGCTCGAGCGCGCACGAGTTGATGCAGTAGCGCAGGCCGGTGGGGTTCGGACCATCCTCGAAAACGTGGCCGAGATGACCGCCGCAGCTCGCGCAGAGGACCTCGGTGCGGCGCATGAGCCAGCTCCGGTCGTCCTCGGTCTCGACCGCGCCCTCTCCGGCGGGCGCGTAGAAGCTCGGCCAGCCGGTCCCCGAGTCGAATTTCGTGTCGGACGAGAACAGCTCGGCGCCGCATCCGGCGCAGCGGTACATCCCGGAATCCTTGGCGTCCGCGTGCTTCCCCGTGAACGCGCGCTCTGTGCCTTTCTCTCGGAGTATCTGGTACTGCTCGGGCGTGAGCTCGCGCCGCCACTCCTCTTCGCTCTTTCGCACCTTCTCCGCCATTCGTGTCGACCTCCTTCGGCGAGAAGCCTACTCGGAGCCCCTTTCGGAACGAAGCACTGAGCCGCCGGGCCCGCGCTGGACGGCGCGCTGATGCGTCCTCGGTCGCGCCCATAGCCTCCGGCTATGAACGCGACGCTGCGTCCTTCCATCACACCCCCCATCACGACCCCGGCGACGAGTCGTCATTCCGAAATGGGCTCTTACGCCGTGGCGGCGTACGGCAGGCGTGTCGCAGCCGCCTCGGCGAGAAGCGCGACGACTTGCGCAATCGCGGGAGAGCGGGCGGCGCCGATCCGGTGAGCGGCGTAGATCCGGCGGCCGAGCGGCTTCGGCGAGATCGGACGGATTGCGACGCCCGGATGAACGCTCGGGAGCGAGAGCTCGGACGCGAGCGCAACGCCCACTCCCGCTGCGACGAGGCCCTGCCAGACTCCGTGATCGTCGCTTTCCATCGTGATCTTCGGTGTGAATCCGGCCGCTCGACACGCGCGCGCGACGAACGAATGGCACGAGGAGCGGGCGGTGGACGTGATCCAAGCGTCCTCCGAAAGATCGATCAAGCGCACCTTTCGCTTGCGCGCTGCGGGGTGAGCGCACGGGAGGAGGGCACTGATCGGGTCGTCGAGCAGGTGAACGAGCTCGATTGCGTCGTCGTTCGGAAGCGGGACGTAGTCGTACTCGTAGACGAGGGCGATGTCGACGTCGCCGGTCTTGAGCTGCCGGCACCCGGCGAGGGGATCCGCCTCGGTGAGCTCGAGCTCGATGCCCGGGTGGCGGCGGCGAAGCTCATTAATCGCCGAGGGAACGATCGTCGCATACGCGGTCGGAAACGACGTGAGCCGAAGCGTTCCGCGTCGCAGGCCGGCGATCGCCTGGATGTCCTCTTCGGCGGCGCGTATGCGTGCGAGGATCGCGTCGGTGTGCTCGACGAGCGCCCGACCGGCCTCGGTCAGGCGGACGCTCCGCGGTCCGCGCTCCACGAGCGCGACGCCGGCCTCGCGCTCGAGCGCAGCGATCTGCTGCGAGACCGCCGAGGGAGTGAACGAGAGCGCTTCGGCTGCCGCGCTGATCGTCCCTCGGGTCGCAACTTCGCGGAGCAGACGCATGCGGCGAACGTCGAGCATCAGATTCACTTAAGCATACGGCAATGAAGAAGAATGGTCGCTGGCGCTCGGCGTGGGCACGGTTGAGCGGCATGGATCGCGTTCGCCGCGTTCTCTTCCCGGCCTGGCTCGCCTGGCGACGCCTAGCCGCACGGGCGGAACGGGTCGGCCTTGTGGCCGCCGGCATTGCAACCGCGGCCGCCATGCTCGCGACCGTCCTCGCGGGGAGCCTGATCGCGCGCGACCGCAGCGTCGCTGAGCGGATCAACGACATTCCCTCCTCGAGCCGCGCGGTCCGGGCGCTCTGGTTCGGTGTGCCGGGCCAGGACGAGCCTTACGTAGCGCTCGACACCCTTGCGCGCGCATCGACGCGGCCGGTGCTCCGCCGTGAGGTGACCGCGGTCGTTCTCTTTCGCGAGAGCACGATCGCCGGTCGATACCTCGGGCTCGGCGCTGTGGACGGTCTCGCGCACCAGGTCCGACTCGACTCGGGCCGGCTTCCACGACCGTGCATCGCCGAGCGATGCGAGGTAGTGCGCGTGCGTGGCGCGGGCGCGCTGCCGAACGTCCCCGGCCTTCGGCTTGTCCCCGTCGGCCGCGGCGACTTGATCTCCGGATTGCTCTTCGGCGACGCCATTCCGCCCGCGAAGAATGCGCTCGGCGAGCTCGCGCTCAGTCCGCATTTCCAGCGGGCCCGCCGGTACCACCAGCCGGCGGCCCCGCCCCTGGTGCTCGCCGAGGGAGTACGCGGGCTCGTCGCTTCTCGAGAGCTCGTGACCGCGTTTCGCACGTACGGGTGGGTCGTCCCCATCGAGCCGCGAGCGCTTCATCCGTGGACGGTCGACGGCGTCCTCGAACGGATCGAGCGCGCGCGGACCACGCTCAGGGCTGGATCAGGCTCGTTCGACTTGACCGCCCCCACGACAGAGCTCGCAGCTGCGCGAGACGCGAGCCACGTTGCCGGCCGGCGCCTCGCGCTGCTCGGGGGCGAGGGGGTCGCTCTACTCCTTGCCTTCGCCGTGCTCGCAGCGACCCGCGTACGGCGCGACGTCCACGCAACCTGGCGGCGTCTGACATGGCTCGGTGCGCCGAGGTGGCAGCTCGCCGTCATGACCGGCGTCGAGGTCGCGGTCATTGCTGCGCTGGGCGCTGCGCTCGGATGGCTCGCCGGTACGGCGTTGGCGGCTTTCGTGGCCGATCGGGCGGGCGCGTCGGCCGCCGACATCGTGCGCTTTTCGGTCCTCACACCCGGCTACCTGCTCGTCGCCGTCGGCCTCGCCGGCGCCGCCGCTCTCGTCCTCGCCGCCACGGTCGCTCTCCGCCCGCTTCGGGTCGGAGGCCTCGCGCTCTCGCCCCTGGACGTCTCGGCGCTTGCGGCGCTTGCAGTCGTGGCGGTCGCCCTCGCCCGGGGCGAGGCCGACGAGGACGCACTTCTGCGCGAGGGCGGCACCGGCATCGTCCTGCTCCTCATTCCGGGTCTCGTCGCGTTCTCGGCGGCCGTCCTCGTCGCACGCCTGCTTCCGCCGGTCCTTCGCCTGCTCGAGCGACTGGCACCGCGGCGCGCCGTGCCCTTGCGCCTGGCGGCGCTCTCGCTCGCGCGAAACTCCGGCCACGCGGCCGCCGCGGTCGCGTTCCTCGTCGTGAGCATCGGATTCGCACTCTTCGCGGAGACCTATCGCGCGACGCTCGCGCGCGGCCACGCCGATCAGGCCGAGTTCGCCGTTCCGACCGATTTCGTCCTGCGGGAAGACCTGGCGCGGCTCATTCCCGTGCGCGACGTCGCGACGCCCGCGCGACTCGAACGCCTCCCCCCAGGCGTCGAGGCGCATCCGGTCACACGGATCCAGGGCAGCATCCCGGGTGCCGCCGACCTGACAGGGATCACCGCGCTCGGCGTTCCCGCGGATGCGATTCCTGGGCTCGACGGTTGGCGTGAGGACTTCTCCGACACGCCTCTCGAAACGCTGGCCCGTCGGATCGCGGCTACCCGGGCGGTGGACCTTGCAGGCTCCGACCTCCCGTCAACGGCGACCTCCCTTGTGATCGCGGTAACGGCGAGCGGGCCGCCGGTCACCCTCGAGGCGGTCATTCGCGCGCGTGACCGAGCTTTCACCTCGCTCGAGCTCGGGACGACGAAGGCGGGACGTCGCGTTTTCTTCCGCGCCACGGTCCCACTGGAGGCGCGCGGAGGCCGTCTGGTAGCGCTCCGGCTCATCCCGCCGCGGCGAACGCAAGAGCGAGGAGCCGACGCCGGGCGCCCCGTGCGGGGGCGTCTCACGCTCGAGCCGATCGCAGCGCGCCACGGGGCAGGGCGCTCGATCGTGACCGACTTCGCCGGCTGGACAGGTGTCGCGGGCGCACGTGCAGCCGGTCACGTTCGCGGTGTGCGCGCAACCGTTCGCTTCACGCTCACGAAGCAGTTGGACACGTACTTCCGTCCGCATCAGCCGACTGACGGGATACCTGTGCCGGTGCTTGCGTCGCCGCGTCTCGCTGCGCTCGTGGGCGAGGAAAGGCTCTTGCCGCTCAACCTCGTCGGCCAGCAACTGCTCACGCGCGTAGTCGGAATCGCGACGCGCTTCCCCGGAGCGACCCGCGATTTCGTGGTCGCTGACGAAGCCCTTCTCACCACCGCGCTCAATGCCGCGCAACCGGGATCGGGCTTCGTGACGGAGCTGTGGGTGGATGCGGATTCGGAGGCGCGGCGCAAAGGACTCGAGAGCGGCCTTCGCCGTGCGCCCTTCGACGTGCTGGAGCTCGACGCGAGGAACGCCCGCCTCGCGCAGCTTCGTCGCGAGCCGATCGGCCGTGCGTCCCTCCTCATGCTCGCGGGAGCCGCGGTCGTCGCGCTCGTCCTCGCCCTCACTGGTCTTCTGCTCGCGACCTTGGGCGATCTCCGTGACGAGCGGGGCGAGCTCTTCGATCTCGAAGCGCAGGGTGCGAGCCCCGCCGCCTTGCGTCGCCACATCCGCCTGCGCGCGGCCGCGGTCGCTCTCTTCGGCCTGGCAGGCGGGGCGCTCACGGGCGCCGCTCTCAGCGCGCTCGTCATCAGTCTCGTTGCGCTGACCGCGAGCGCGGCCCGGGCCGAGCCGCCTCTCCTCCTGTCGCTTCGCTGGCCCGTCGTCGCCGTCGCCCTTGGGGTGGGGCTGACTCTCGCCGCCCTTCTCCTCTGGGTGGTCACGGCGGCGGCGTTTCGGAGCGAGTCGGTTCTCCCCTACGGCGAGGCGTCGGAATGAGCGCGGCAATCGAGGCGCGGGATGTCTTTCGCGTGTACTCGACCGCGCAGGGCGACGCCGCGGCCCTTCAGGGGCTCTCGATCGCGGTTCGCGAGCGGGAGGTCCTGACCGTGCTCGGGCCGAGCGGTGCCGGTAAGACGACCTTCCTCCGGATCCTCGCCGGGCTCGATCGTCCCTCCGCCGGAAGCGTCCGTGTGTTCGGCCGGGAAATCGGGAGGCTCGGCGGCCGATCGCTCGCGGCCTACCGCGCCGGCACACTCGGCTACGCGGACC
>JACCYG010000329.1 GCA_013696595.1 Actinomycetota bacterium
GCTCGATCAAGAGCGCAGTCGGCATCGGCAGCCTCCTCATGGACGGGATCGGCGACACGTTGCGCGTCTCGCTCACGGCCGACCCGGTCGAGGAAGTCAAGGTTGCCTGGGAAATCCTGAAGTCCCTCGGCCTGCGCGAGCGGGGGCCGGTCATGATCGCCTGCCCTTCGTGCGGACGCGACAACGTGGGCGTCCAGAGCCTGGCCGAGGCCGTCGAAGAGCGTCTCCACGGTTATCCGCAGGCCTTCGAGGTCGCCGTGATGGGCTGCGCGGTGAACGGGCCGGGGGAGGCCGGCGACGCGGACTTCGGCATCGCGGGCGGCCGCGACACGGGCTTCGTCTACGCGCACGGCCGCGTGCTCAAGAAGGTCTCGTCCGACATTCTCGTCGACGAGCTCTTCCACGAGATCGACCAGTGGATCGCGGCCGGGATGGTACGGCCGAAGCGCCTGAAGCTTGCGAAGCCGGCCGCTCTCATGATGGCCGAGGCCGCGCAGCGGCCGGTCTAGGCGAGGCCGTGCGCGCCTCCCAGCTCTTCATACCGACGCTCCGGGAGGATCCCGGGGATGCAGAGGCGGCGAGCCACCGGCTGCTCGTTCGCGGCGGGTTCGTCCGCCAGGTGGCGGCGGGGCTCTGGACGTTTCTCCCACTCGGCTGGCGTGTCCACGAGAAGATCGTGCAGATCGTCCGCGCGGAGATGGATGCGACCGGCTGCCAGGAGATGTTCATGCCGGTCGTGACTCCCGCAGAGCTCTGGCAGCGGACGGGCCGCTACGACATTCCGGAGCTCTGGAAGGTTCAGGACCGTCTCGAGCGGCCGTTCGTGCTTGCGATGACGCACGAGGAGACAGTGACTTTTCACGCGCGCGAGCTGCGCTCCTACCGCGACCTGCCGCAGATGCTCTACCACTTCCAGACGAAGGTGCGCGACGAGCCTCGCCCGCGCGCGGGCCTACTGCGCGTGCGCGAGTTCGTCATGAAGGACGCGTACTCGTTCGACCGCGACGAGGAAGGCCTCGAGCGGAGCTTCCGCCTGCAAGAGGCCGCGTACCATCGGATCTTCGAGCGCTGCGGCCTTGAGGTTTACGCCGTTCAGGCGGAGTCGGGGATGATGGGCGGGAGCGAGTCGGCGGACTTCCTCGCGCCCTCGGGCTCGGGCGAGAACACGCTCGTCACGTGCGAGAAAGGCGACTATTCGGCCGACCTCGAGATCGCACACGGCGTGCCGCGCGCACCCGAGTTCCCCGAATCCTTCGATGCTCCCGATGCGGTGGAGACGCCCGGCGTAACGACCATCGAAGCGCTCGCGGAGCTTCTCGGCGTCGACACCGCGGCTACTTCGAAGGCGATGCCCGTCGTGAAGACGGACGGAACGCTCGTGCTCGGTCTCGTTCGGGGCGACGACCGCCTCGACGAAGCGAAGCTCGCGGCGGTGGTTGGCTCGGCTGTCCGGCCGGCGACCGAGGAGGAGATCAGAAACACCTTCGGCGCCGACCCCGGCTCAGTGGGGCCCCTCGGATTCTCGGGCGAGGTGCTTGCCGACGAGACGTTGCGAAACGGGCAATTCGTCGCGGGCGCAAACCGGACCGGGTGGCATCTCCGCGGAGTCGAGCACGGACGAGACTTCGAGGCGCGCTTCGCCGACATCCGCCAGGCGAAGGAAGGCGACGCGTGCCCGCGCTGCGGAGGCAGACTCGGCTTCCAGACGGCGATCGAGATCGGCCACATCTTCAAGCTTGGGACGTTCTATTCCGAGCCGCTCGGCGCCAAGTTCTTGGACGAGGAGGGCCAGGAGCGTCCGATCCTCATGGGGAGCTACGGCATCGGCCCCGGCCGTGTCATGGCCGCCGCGGTCGAGCAGAACCACGATGAGCATGGAATCGCGTGGCCACGAGCGCTTGCGCCGTACGATGTCCATGTCGTGGCGATCGGTGCAGCCGGGGCCGAGGCCGTCGAAACGGCCGAGCGCCTCGCAGGCGAGCTGGAAGAAAACGGGGCGTCTGTTCTCCTCGACGACCGCGATCAGCGGCCGGGCGAGAAGTTCGCCGGCGCCGACCTGATCGGATGCCCGACGCGCGTCACGGTTGGGAAAAAGACGCTCGAGGACGGCCGCGTCGACGTCCTCGTTCGGGCGGGCCGGGTCGAGGAGCGCGTTCCGGTCGAGGATCTCGCCGGGCAAGTCGGGAGCCCGGCCTGATGGCGCGCCGCCGCCGCCGCTACAGCGGCGGGCCGTTCGGGGACTCCGTGAGCGACCTCATGGCCGACGGCGGCACGACGTACCGCGTGCTCGCCGAGCGGACGGGCTTGTCCGCGGGGTACCTGAACCACCTCGTGCACGGCAATCGGCCTGTCCCGTCGAACGAGGTGATCGGCGTACTCGCCAAGGCGCTCGGGGTCGACGCCGACTATTTCCTCGAGTACCGCGTGCGGGCGATCACCGAGAAGCTCGAGGCGTCGCCCGAGCTCGCCGACCGCCTGTACAAGCGCTACGGCTAGGGCTCGTCCTCCGACGCGGCGTCGCCGAGGTCGTCGACTCCGAGCCCGGCGAGGTCGGTGGAGTCGCCGTTCAGCGTCGACATCGCCTTGCGGTCGGACAGCTCCTCGCCGCCCAGGGCCTCGAGCTCCTCGTCCGAGAACTCCGTCATCGGGTCTTCCCGCTCGGCCACGCGCCTCCGCTCGCTTACAGGTCGACCCCAAGTTCCGTTCCTCGGCGGCGGGCCGCTCAAACCTCCTGCGGTATCGTGTGGAGGTCGCGGGGCGTGGCGCAGCCTGGTTAGCGCGCTAGTCTGGGGGACTAGAGGTCCCGAGTTCAAATCTCGGCGCCCCGACTCGGAACACGGCGAAAGAAGAGAGGGAGCCCGGCTCTCTCACCTCGGCGGCTGCGACTCTCGACAAGGATGTCCGCGCTCCCTCTTCCGGAGTCCCATCGGCACGAGGCGACGAAACCTTGTAGCCCTCGATCCAGGGAGGCGCTACTGTCTCCGGGATGAGTAGGAAGATCGCGATTCTCGGGGCCGGCAAGATTGGCGAGGCGCTCGTCGCTGGCCTCGTGTCCTCCGGATGGCGCAAGCCGTCGGAGATCGTGGCGACGGCTCGAAGCGACGAGCGGCTCGAGGCGCTGCGCGAGCGCTACGGCGTCGAGACGACGCGCTCGAACGTCGACGCGGCCCGGGATGCCTCCGTGGTTGTCATCGCCGTGAAGCCGCAGGACATCGAGGAGCTCCTACGCGAGCTTGCAGGGGCTCTCGAGCCGTCGCAGACGATTCTGTCCATCGCGGCCGCGATCCCGACCGCGCTGATCGAACGCCACCTCGGCGCCCAGATTCCCGTCGTTCGCGCGATGCCGAACACCCCTGCCGCAGTTCACGAGGGCATGGCGGGACTTTCGGCCGGCGCGCATGCTGCGGAGGAGGACATGGCCCGAGCGGAGGAGGTCCTCTCGCACCTGGGCCGCTCGGTGCGGGTCGCAGAGAGCTACATGGACGCGGTCACGGCCGTTTCGGGCTCGGGCCCGGCTTACTTCGCGCTTCTCGCCGAGTCCATGATCGAGGCGGGCATCCTCCTCGGGCTGTCGAGGGAGATCTCGACCGACCTTGTCGTCCAGACCATGCTCGGCACCGCGAAGCTCCTCCGCGACGAGAAGATGCACCCTGTGGAGCTCCGCGAAATGGTTACGTCGCCCGGAGGGACGACGATCGCGGCGATTCGCGAGCTCGAGCAGGCAGGAGTCCGGGCCGCGTTTCTGAACGCGATTCAGGCGGCGATGAAGCGCTCGAAGGAGCTAGCGGAGGGCGGTTAGCGGGTTCGTCGCGGCGCCGCGGTACCGGACTTCGAAGTGGAGATGCGGTCCGAAGGCGTGGCCGGTCGCTCCGACCGCGCCGAGGCGCGAGCCTCTCGACACGTGCTGACCGCGGCTGACGGCGATGCGCGACAGGTGTGCGTACCAGGTGTAGACGCCGGCGCCGTGGCGGACGACGACGAAGTACCCGTAGCCGCCGTTGTCCCAGCCGGCGATGCGTACGCGGCCGGAGCGGGCCGCGCGAACGGCCGCTCCGTATCCGGCCGTGTAGTCGAGCCCGGTGTGGAAGCGTGAGCCCCGCGGGCCAAAGCGATCGCCCACCGGAGCGGGGATCGGACTAGAGACCGGAAGGGGCGAGGTCGGCAGGGGCGAGCGAAGCGCGCGAAGGGTCGCCGGGCCCGCGACGCCGTCGACGCCTAGGCGCGCGAACCACTGGAAGCGCCTGAGCGCGCGATCCGTGCGCGCGCCGAACGCGCCGTCCATCGTCCCGGAGGGAAACCCGTGCCAGGCGAGCATGAACTGGAGCTGGGAGACGTCCCACCCGACGAGCCCCTGGCGCATGGCTCGGCGGCCGAGCAGCGGTCGGCCGAGACGACCGAGCGCAAGCCGCGTTCTGGGGCCGACCACGCCGTCGACGGCGAGGCCCGAGCGCCACTGCAGGCGGCGCACTCCACGCGCCGTTCCCGGCCCCCAGAGGCCGTCGATTGTGCCCGCGTAGAGCCCGCGCGCCTTGAGACCGACCTGAATCGCCGCCGTACGGGGACTGCCCATCGCAGCCGCGCTTTGCGGGAACACGAGCAGGCCGGCGGCGACGAGCCCGAAAAGCGCGAGCAGCCGCAGGCGCCCGCAACGCGAATTTTGGTTCCTGTTCGACCTCATTTCCCCCACCGGCGAACCAGCCACCTAAGGCCCCATCGGCATTCGGACCGGGGAACTTGAGTCCGTAGGGCGCGCTAGGCGGAAACGACGACGTCGGCGCCGCAGCCGAAGACGAGCGCAGCCGGCACGTCGCCGCGAGCTACGCCCGCGAGCGAGCGGTGCGCGAGATCGACCTCCATTCGCGGCCACTCGGCGAGGCCGAGGGAGGCCGCTCCGTAGCTCGACCCGATCTCGAGCAGCGTCTCAGGAGGGATGACGTTCCGCCGAAGCTCCCGACGCCGCGCGATTCCCTCGACCTCGCGCAGCTCTTCCAGGGGGTCGATCCGGACGTTCGAGTCCGAACCGATGCAGAGCTCGATTCCGCGCGCAACGATCCGCTCGACGGGCAGAAAGCCGTCGCCGAGGCTCGCTTCCGTGGTGGGGCAAGCGCAGATCCGTGCCCCAGCGTCCGCGAGAAGGTCGAGCTCATGGTCGTTCGCGTGGGTCGCGTGGATGACGGTCGTGCGCGCCCCGAGGCAGCCGGTCTCAGCCAGGAGCTCGATGGGACGGACGCCGTGCTCCGCCAGGCACTCCTCGATCTCGCGCGGCTGCTCGTCCGCGTGGACATGGAGGACGAGACTCTCCCGGTCTGCGTAGCGCCCGAGCTCCTCGAGCCACTCGCGCGGGCAGGCGCGCACCGAGTGGGGGGCAATCCCGACCTGGGCGCCGCGCGCGCGAAGTCCCTCCACGTCAGCGAGATAGGCGGCAACGGACACCTGGCGGAACCGCTCCAGGCCGCCCCGGGCGTACGCGACGTAGACGAGGACGAGCTCGATCCCGGCCTCCGCGGCGGCCTCCACGGCCGCCTCGGCCTCGGCGAGCCCGACGTAGTGGAACTCACCGACCGCCGTGTACCCGGCGGCCCGCATCTCGTGGTACGTGGCCGCGTAGTCCGTTCGCACGTCGCCCGGGGACAGCTTCTCCGCAATCTCGAGCATGGAGTCGCGCCAGGCCCAGAAGTCGCCACCTTCGGCGCGCCCCCGCATCCGGCGTTGGAACGCGTGGCTGTGCGCGTTCACGAACCCCGGCAAGGAGAGCCGCTCGGCCACGGCGCGGCGAGGCTATCAGGGCCGTATCCCGGTGCTTGGCACCGTGTGGCACCGTGACGGCCCGGAGACAGTCGTCTGCACGCCGGATTGGCCCGGCTTGGCCCGCCAGCTTCACTGAGCCGCCGGGGCTACCATTTCCCGGTGATGGCCGTTCGCGTCGTTTCTCCTTCGCTTGCGCAGCTTCCGAATGCGCTCACCGTCGGTCGGCTCGGCCTGATTCCGCTCTTCGTCGCGCTGATGCTCGGAAACGACGGGGAAGGGAGCTGGGCGACCGCCGCGGTCTTCGCCCTCGCGGGGGCAACCGACCAGATCGACGGCTGGCTGGCGCGGCGCTGGCACGTCGAGTCGGAGTTCGGCAGGTTCGCCGATCCGCTGGCCGACCGGCTCATGATCGACGCCGCCGTCGTCCTCTTGACCCTCGACGGCCGACTGCCCTGGCCGGCGCTCGCCGTGATCCTCGTCCGGGACGGCGCGCTCATTCTCGCGACACCGCTTGCGGTTCGGCGCGGGTACGAATTCGAGGTGAACCTGCTGGGGAAGGCTGCGACCTGGATCCTCTACGCCTCCCTCGTCGGCATCGTGGCCTCGGACGAGGGGACCGCGTGGGCGCTCGCCCTCTTCTGGACGGGGCTCGGCCTGGCGCTCGCCGCGACGGTCGAGTACGCCGTGTCCGCCCTCCGGACAATGAGAGGAGCGCACTGATCACGGCCCCCTTCCGCACATCTCGCACTCTCGGAATCGCCGCGAGGCGGCGCCCCGAGAGCACGATCTGCGCAAAAGGTGACCGCCGATGAAGGCCGTCATCATGGCGGGAGGAGAGGGGACGCGCCTTCGCCCCCTCACGTCGAACCAGCCGAAGCCCATGGTGGCGATCGTCGGCAAGCCGTGCATGGAGCACATCGTCGGCCTCCTGAAGAAGCACGGCTTCGAGGACATCGTCGTCACCCTTGCCTTCATGCCGCAGGCGATCCGCGGCTACTTCGGGGCCGGTGAGACGCACGGCGTCCAGATCCGGTACTCGGTCGAGGAGTCGCCCGCGGGCACTGCAGGCTCGGTCAAACTCGCGGAGGACGCTCTGGACGACCCGTTCATCGTCATATCGGGGGACGCCCTCTGCGACATCGACCTGACCGAGCTCGTCCGCTTCCACCAGGAGCGGAACGCGGCCGTGACGATCGCGCTCAAGAGCGTCGAGAACCCGCTCGAGTTCGGGATCGTCGTCACGGACGAGGAAGGCCAGATCGAGCGCTTCCTCGAAAAGCCCTCATGGGCGCAGGTCTTCACGGACACGATCAACACGGGGATCTACGTGATCCAGCCGGAGGTCCTACGGCACATCCCGACCGACCGGCCGTTCGACTTCTCCAAAGAGCTCTTTCCGCTCCTCCTGGAAAAGGGGGACCCGCTCTACGGGTACGTCGCGGAGGGCTACTGGCAGGACATCGGAAATCTGGACCAGTACCGGCAGGCGAACTTCGACGCGCTCGACGAGCGCGTCGAGCTGAACATCTCTGGAATCCGCCTGCGCGGGAACGTCTGGGTCGGCGAGGGGGTCGAGCTCGCCGACCTCGATTCCGTCGAGGGGCCCGCGTTCCTCGGCAACTACTGCCGGATCGCGCCGCAGGCGACCGTCGGCCCTCACTCGGTGCTCGGCTCGAACGTCGTTCTGCGTGAGCACGCGCGCACGGTTCGGAGCGTCATCGACACGGGGACGTCGGTCGGTCGAAACGCGCTCGTCGAGGGAGCGATCGTGGGCCGGATGTGCGATCTGCGCGACCATGCGAGGCTGCACGAGGCCACGGCCGTCGGAGACCAGTCGACGATCGGCGAGCAGAGCGTCGTAATGCCCGGGGTCCGCATCTACCCGTTCAAGGAAGTCGAGGCGGGCGCCCACGTCGACCGGAACGTGATCTGGGAGTCGCGCGCCGTCTCGACGATCTTCGGCCGCGACGGCGTCTCCGGCCTCATCAACGTCGACCTGACGCCAGAGACCGCCCTGCGGCTCGGTCTCGCCCTCGGCACGGCCCTGAAACGCGGCGCCCACGTCGCGACGAGCCGGGAGGCGCCACCCTCCTGCAGGCTCCTCCGCCGCGCGGTCCTGGCCGGGATGAACGCGACCGGGGTTCACGTCTCCGATCTACGCGTCATGCCTGCCGCGGTCAACAGGCACCTCCTGAAGAGCGAGGGCTTTGACGCCGGCGTCCATGTGCGCCCGAGCGCGGCCGATCCCGAAGTGGTGGAGATCCAGATCTTCGAGCCGCCGGGCGTCCAGGCTTCCTCCACATTCATGAAGGAGATCGAGAAGCACTTCGCGCGTCAGGAATTCCGGCGCGCGGCCTGGGACGAGGTGGGGGAGATTCGCTTCCCGGCGCGCGCTGCCGAGAGCTATGCGCAGGACCTCCTCGGAATCCTCGACACGGACGCCATCCGCGCCCGCGGCTTCCGCATCGTCGTGGACTACGCCTACTCGTCCGCTTCGTTGATCCTCCCGTTCGTCCTCGGCCCGTTGGGAGTCGAGGTCGTGGCGTCGCACGCCTACCTGCGCGGGGAGGCCCCCGTCCCGGCGACCGGGGCGCTCGTCGAGTCGATCGGCCACGCGAAGAGGCTCGTCTCGGCCGTCGGCGCCGACTTCGGCGTCGTGCTCGACCCGGGGGCAGAGCGGATCTACCTGATCGATGAGGCGGCGCGCGAGGTGCCGGTCGAGCAGGAGCTCCTCCTCTTCCTCAGCCTGATCACCTCGAACGGACGCAGGGGGAAACTTGCCTTTCCGATCACCGTTACGAGCCTCGTCGACCGCTTCGTGGAGGGAACGAGCTTCGAGGTCGAGCGGACACCCACCTCGCTCGCGGCACTCACACGCGCGGCCGCTCGCGAGGATGTCGTCTTCGCCGGCTCGGTGG
>JACCYG010000303.1 GCA_013696595.1 Actinomycetota bacterium
GACTTCGTGACGGCCGGCCATTCGAGACGCGCGCTGGGTGGCGAACCACGCGCACCATGAGGCTGCGTCATGGCGGGTTCGCGCTCTGCGGAGTCCTCGTCGACGTCTTTCGAACAGCGAAGGAAAAGCGTGATGGGAGAAGGGAGGAAGCATCGAAGCGGCGGCTCGATCCGCGCACGCCTTCTGCTCGCCTCTGGTGCCGGGAATCCGCGCACGCCTTCTGCTCGCCTCTGGTGCCGGGAAGACTGGAGCATCAGAAGCACGTTGGGCCTTGCATCGAGAGCGCCGAGGATCGATGATGTCCCCGTGCCTTGGCATCTGAGGAAGCAGCAGGGTCTCAACCCGACGACTGCGGAGCAGCGGGAGCGCGAAGTTCGCACCGTCGTGGACCAGCACGGCGGTTCGCTCGAGGGATTCTGGCTGAGCGAGAACGACAAGGACTCCTACGCGTTGATCGAGGCAGACGACAACCAGATTCGCGCGATCACTCGCGAGCTGGGCGCCGACGCGCTGAAGAAAGTCAAGGCAAGGCAGTAGGAGCGGTGAGCAGCGCTTCGCCCCGCCGCATGTAAGCGGCGGCGCCGACGGTGCCATAGAAGGTCATGGCGGGCTCGAGCTCAACCCGGGCCTCGTCCTGCCGGCCATCCGCGGCGAGGGCTTCGGCCGCGCGCAGCCGTGCATACGCCTCGTCGGGAAGCGCGCCGATCGTAGCGAACGTTCGCGCCGCTTCGCCGTACGCTCCGGCGACGAACGCGCGCATCGCGTCGACCCAGCGGCTGGGGAGCCGGATCGTGTCGAGCACGGCAAGAAACTCCGCGCTTCGGCCGACATCGTGTGCAGCGACGGCAAGATCCGGCAGTGCGTAGACGACGCCCGTGGACGTCCACGTCGAAAACATGTCGGAAATCAGCGGCGACGCGCGCTCAACATTGCCGACCTGCACGAGTGCCCTCGCCGCGAACGCGACTCCGGCGTAGAGGATCTGAGAATCGCCAACCTCGCGCGCGAACGCGACCGCTCGCTCGGCGTCCAACAGGGCGTCACGCTCGTGGCCCTGAGCGAGCCTGATGTGGCCGCGGACGACGCGCGCGAGCGGCTCCCAGTACGTTGAAGCCCCCGTTTCCGACTTATGGATGAGGTCGTCGGCGATCCGCTCGGCGTGATCCCAGCGGCCGAGCCAGAAATGCTCTTGCATCTCCTCGGCGACGAACCAGAGCATTTGCGCGGCGATGCCGAACCGGTTGGCCGCTGCTCGTGCGGCAGCCTGCAGCTCGTACGAACGGGCGAGATCACCCATGTTCGCGACGACGCTCGCCAGATTCCCCTGTGCGCGAATCATCGCTTCCGCCGCTCCGCGCTCTTCGGCGAGTCTGATCGCACGCTCGAGATCCTCGATGCCTTCATGGTCGCCCAGCCCCGTTCGGGCGACACCGCGCGTAGCGAGGACGTGGGCGCGTAGGTCGTCGAGGCCGAATCGGTCGGCGAGGGCAAGCGCCTCAGCGCCGACTTCGAGCGAACGCTCGTATTCCTCCGCAACCATCAGGTAGCGAGAGACATTCATGAGCACGAACGCCTTTGCTCGCGACGGCGGAGCCGCACGCACGAGCGCGTCCGCGCGCTCGACCCGCCGAACGGCGTTCTCTCCTCGACCGTCTCGTCGGTCGAACCACGCGAGCATCGTCTCGACACCAGCCGCGCCCTCGACGTCGCCGCCCTCGAGCAAGAGCTCGCCCGCACGGGAGAGCACGTCGCCGCCTGCGTCGCGGCTATAGAAGAGCGCCGATCCATAGCGGAGTAGGAGCGCCGCCTCCTCGTCCGCCTCGAGCGGACCGAGCTCAAGCGCTTGCGCATAGAACCGAGCCGCGGCGTCAAACGCGTTCAGCGCCGATGCACGGTCGCCGGCATCGCGGAGCACTTCGCGCGTGCGCGTGGAGAGCTCGGGCGTATCGGAACCGGCGGCCGTCGCAAGCTCGAGCGCGGAGACATAATGATGAGCGAGCATCTCGGCATGATCCTCGGGGCGGTCAGCGGCAAGCGAATCAATCCATTCGGCCGCCAGCCGGTGCTTCTCGGCCCTGGCCGCGCGCGGGATCTGCCCGTACGCCACGTCTGCGACAAGCACGTGGCGAAAAGAGAACTCGGGCTCACCGGCAACGGTCGTGCGACGTTCGCGCCGCACGAACTCCTTCCGCACGAGTTTCTGTAAGCGCTCCTCGATCGACCAGCGGGGCGCTCCGGTAATCGCTTCGAGTGCGCCGACCCAAAAGCCTCGCCCGACAACGGCCGCGTCTTGCAGCAGTGATTTTTCGTCAGGTGGAAGACCGTCGAGTCGGGCGGCGATTATTCCGTGCACAGACTCGGGAAGCGGAGCATGGGCGGCGATCGGGTCGCGCAGCATGCGCGTGTACTCCTCGGCGTAGAGCGGGTTCCCGCCTGCGCGGGCAAGCAGCTCGGGGACCATTCCGTCCGGCGTGTCTGGACCGAGGAGATCGGCGACGAGCGCGCCGACCTCGGCGTCGGAGAGGGGCGGGAGCGAGATCGTCGCCGCGTTCGGCTTTCCGCCGCCCCAGCCCGTTCGGCGCTCGAGCAGCGCGGGGCGCGCGGTCGCAAGGACGAAGATGGGCGCGTCCGGTGTCCAATCGACGAGGTGGTCCACGAAATCAAGGAGTCCGTCGTCGGCCCAGTGCAGGTCCTCGAAGACGAGAATCAGCGGGCGCCGGTCCGCGAGCGCCTCGAAGAAGCGCCGCCAGGCTGGAAACGCCTCGGCCCGGCGCTCCGGTCCGGGTTCGACGCTGTCGCCGAGGCCGAGGAGCGGCCTGAGCGCGGCCTCCACCCAGCGAGCCTCGCCGATATCCGGGAAAAGCGTGTCCACAGCCGTCCGCAGTTTTTCTGCAGCGGCGTCCGCTGCGTCCGTCTCCAGAACACCTGCATGCGCCTTCATCATCTCGGCGAGGGCCCAGTACGTGACGCCCTCGCCGTACGGAAGCGAGCGGCCCTGTCGCCAGTAGACAAGGTCGCGGTCCGGATCGTCGGAAAGGTCGTTGAAGAACTCCGACACGAGGCGGCTCTTCCCAATTCCAGGCACGCCGACGAGGGTCACGAGCTGTGATGAGCGCCTCGTGCACGCGCGCTCGAACGCTTCGCGAAGCGCGTTCAGTTCGGCCGTTCGGCCGACGAGCGACGCGACACCGCGCCCGACGGCCTCGACGCCGAGGCGCGAGCGCGCAGCGATCGCCTCCCAGACGATAATCGGCTCTTTCTTGCCTTTGCCCCGGACCGGCTCTGCCCGCTCAAACTCGATCATCGGTGCTGTCGGCCGATACGTCGCCTCGGTGACGAGAATGCCGTCGACCGGAGCGTTCTCCTGAAGGCGTGCCGCCGTGTTGACGACGTCACCGGCCGCCATCCCCTCTCCTTCGCTCGGTCGCGCACCGACGACCACGACCACTTCGCCCGTGGCAATGCCGATGCGCGTATGGAGGTCGAGCTTCGGATCCGCCTCATTGAGCTCGCCGATCGCGTCGCGGATAGCCAGCGCTGCGCGTACCGCTCGCTCTGGGTCGTCTTCGTGCGCGACCGGCGCGCCGAAGAGCGCCATAACCGCATCGCCGATGAACTTCTCGACCGTGCCTCCGTAACGCTCGATCTCGCGGCGCAGGCGCGCGTAATACGGCGCGAGGACCGCACGTACGTCCTCCGGATCGAGCCGTTCCGCGCGCCCGGTGAATCCAACCAGGTCGGCGAAGAGAACCGACACGACCTTCCGCTCCTCGGTCGGGGCCGCTCCGGTCTCCTCGTCCAGCTTTGCGCCGCATGTTGCGCAAAACCTGTATTCGACGGGGTTTGGCGAACCGCATTCGCGGCAGAGCGCCCCGAGCGCACGCCCGCACGACCCACAGAATCGCGCGCCGGACGGATTTTCGAAGGCGCAGGCGGGGCACTGCACCTCCCTATCGAAGCACGGCGCATCGACGCACGCGAACGACACCGCTACCCCGGACCCGGTTCCGGACATACAGATCTCGAACGGCTCATCTTCCGGACCGCGTTCCTCTGTACCTTCTCGCGGGCGAGCGCTTCGACCGTTGTCGCTTGACAGCACAACGGGTATCTCGATATGAGGCAGGGCACACCGGACCTGGGAGGGGTAGCTGTGCGACGTCTTCTAATCGGCCTTGTGGCCGCGTTCTCTCTTTTCGGCGTCTTGGCGA
>JACCYG010000335.1 GCA_013696595.1 Actinomycetota bacterium
AGTCCGGCTTCATGACGACGATCCACGCGTACACGAACGACCAGCAGATCCTCGACCTCCCCCACAAAGATCTCAGGCGCGCCCGCGCGGCTGCGATCAACCTGATCCCGACCTCGACGGGAGCCGCGCGCGCGGTCGGCGTCGTCATCCCGGAGCTCGAGGGAAAGGTCGACGGGGTCTCCATCCGTGCGCCCGTCCCGGACGGGTCGATCGTCGACTTCGGCGTGCACCTCGGACGCGAGGTGAGTGTCGAGGAGATCAACGCGCACTTCCAGGAGGTCGCGGACAAGGGCGGCCTCAAGGGGATCCTCCGGTACGCCGACGACCCGCTGGTCTCGTCCGACATCATTGGAAGCTCGTACTCGTCGATCTTCGACAGCCAGCTCACGATGGCGAACGGCCACGAGGTCAAGGTCTTCGCCTGGTACGACAACGAGTGGGGCTTCAGCTGTCGCCTCGTGGAACTGGTCCAGAGGTTGCTGTGAGCCCAGCGGGCGGGGCAAGCCCCGCCCCTACGGGATGAGAAGACCGCGGTCCGTCCGCGACGCCGACGTAGCCGGGAAGCGCGTCCTCGTCCGGGTCGACTTCAACGTCCCGATGGAGAACGGCCGGGTGGCCGACGACACGCGGATCCGGGCCGCCCTCCCGACGATCGACCTTATGCTCGAGAGCGGGGCGTCCGAGGTCGTCCTTTGCTCGCATCTCGGACGGCCGAACGGGCCCAACCCTGAGCACTCCCTCAGGCCGGTCGGAGAGCATCTGCGCACGCTGGTAGACGACGACCGCGTGCGGCTGCTCGAAAACACGCGCTTCCACCCAGGGGAGACGCAGAACGACCCTGACTACGCGCGGGAGCTCGCCTCAACGGCCGATCTCTACGTGAACGACGCCTTCGGCGCAGCCCACCGCGCGCACGCGTCGACCGAAGCCGTGGCGCACCTGCTCCCGGGCTACGCGGGTCTCCTGCTCGAGCGCGAGCTGGAGGAGCTCGGGCGCCTCATCGAAGCCCCCGAGAAGCCGTTCATCGTCATCCTGGGAGGCGCCAAGGTGGAGGACAAGATCGGCGTCCTTCGCTCGCTCTCGGAGCGCGCCGAGGAGGTGCTCGTCGGCGGCAAGATGGCCGAGGAGCTTCGCGACGGCGGCGGCTTCGGGCCAGCGCAGGCGGACCTCCACTTGCCGATCGACGTCGTGGCCGCCGAGAGATTCGAGGCGGAAGCGGCCTCGGACACGGTCTGCTGGGACGAGGTCCCCGACGGCTGGCTCGGCCTCGACATCGGCCCCGAGACGCGCGAGGCGTTCGCGGCCTGCATCGGGAACGCCCGCACGGTCTTCTGGAACGGCCCGATGGGCGTCTTCGAGTGGCCGCGCTTCGCCGAGGGCACGAACGCGGTCGCACGCGCGGTTGCGGGCGCGAACGCGCACACGGTCGTCGGCGGCGGGGACTCCGTGCGGGCGATCGAGGAGCTCGGCGTCGCCGACCGTATCGACTGGGTCTCGACGGGAGGAGGCGCCTCGCTCGAGCTTCTCGAGGGTAAAGAGCTACCCGGGGTCGCGGCGATCCCCGAGCGCTAGGCCGGCGCGAGCCGAAGCCGCGCGACGCCAGGCATCGGGAGGGGGAACTCGAACGTAAGGACGCCTGCATCCGGCAGGCGCTCACCGAGCTCCTCGACGTCGAGCCGGTCCTCGCGGCGGAGGCGCTCCCATACGTCGGGCGTCGGCCAACCGTCCTCGCCCCGGCGACGATCGGCGATGCTCGAGTGGGCCCGATCGATGCGCGCGAGCTCGGCCCGGTAGGAGCGCCTGGCGAGACCTTCGACGCGCAGGCGGATCGTACGGTCGAGAAGCGAGTCGCCCGCTACCTTCGCGTGGTCGATCGTGCCGTTCCACAGGAGAACGTCGAGCGTCTCGTCCTCGTGGCGACTCGCCCAGCCGTCGACGAGCGCGCCGGCGCCGTCGCCTTCGAGCGCCAGCTCGACGAGCTGGTCAGCGAGGTGCTCGGCGAGGGCGAGGGCCCAGTAGCGCGGCTTCCGGAGGTTCCCGACGGTGAGGAGGCCGAAGCCGCCGTGGAGCAAGCTCTGGGGGCGACCGAGCTCCTCGAAGTGGTCGCTCACGACCCAGTAGGCAAGCGCGTCCGCCGCCGCCTGCGCGCGTTTCATCCCGTGCAGGACGAATGGAGCACCGAACGCCGAGTCGGTGACCTCAGCGAAATGCCTCGGCGAGACACCCCATTCGGTCCACCAGACCTCGACCTGATCGAGACCACGCGCTGCGAGCGCGGGGCGGACGTCGAGCGGAAAGTTGCCGTAGGTGTGGGTCGAGAAGAAATCGAGCGGGACGCCGCGCTCCTCGACGAAGTCGAGAAAATCGACGATCCATCCCGCGGCGGCCGTGGAGGGGCCTCCCACCAGCAGACGATCGTCAACCGACTTGATCGCGCGGGCGGCGACGTCGTAGAGGCGGAAGTACTCATCCTGAGTGCCCGACCAGAACACCTCGAGGTTCGCTTCGTTCCAGACTTCGAAGCCCCAGCGGGCGACCTCGTCGATCCCGTACCGTTCGACGACGTGCTCCGCAAGCCGCCGGTTCAGCTCGGCCCAGCGGTCCCAATCCTTAGGCGGCGAGATGATGCCGCGGTACTCGAACACCGTCTCGTCCGGCGCGCGCGCGAGGTCGCCCGGCATGAATGACAGCTCGACCACGGGCCGCAGTCCGATCTCGAGCAGCGCGTCGTAGACCCGGTCGACACCGGAGAAGTCGTAGCGAGCCTCGCCGTTTTCCTCGCGGTAGACCCCGAGCTCGTCGTGCAGAACGGCATGTGCGCGAATCCGCTCGGCGCCGAGCTCATCGCGCGCGAGTCGAAGCGCCGCCGTGAAGTCGGGTCCGATCTCGACTCCGCCGGTCTCCCCGGTAGAGAGGAGCTGCGACAGATGTTCCGAGCCGAGCATGCGCCAGAGGCGCTCGAGGCGACCGTGCGGGCGATCGGCGCGCACGTGCGCTGAGATGGGGGACGCCGGTCCTGTCGACGGCGAAGCCGAAACCGGGTCCGATAGCTCCGCGGCTTCGTCCTCGATCGCCGCGAGGGAGGAGACGGCGTACCACCGTTCCTTTCCCGGTGTGCCCGTCGTATCCGTGTATGGCGGACCGGGAACGGCCAGGACGTCTCCACCGCCGTGGTCGATCGGCTCGAAAGGGCTGGCCGCCGCGGCCGCGCCGTGAACGAGGTAGCCGGCGGCTCCGGCCACGTCTTCCCAGCGGAGGGTCACGTGTCCGCTCCCACCCTCGACCTCGAGCCCCGCCGGCGGCGGGAGCGAGCGTCGTGCCGTGCGCTCGCTCTTCCGCCGTCGGCCGACGCGTGCTTCCCAGTCGGCCCTCGCGTCGGTCCGGGCCACTACGCGGCCGGGCCCGCCATGAACTCCTCCATCGCCATGAGCGGCCGCAGCGCCCGCGCGACCTGGCCGTGGCTGAAGTAGTGCTGGAGGCGGTCGTTCCGGAGCTCGTTCGCGATCGCGGCCATGATCATGCCCTGGTCGAGCGCCAGGTAGTACGGCGAGAACTGGCGGGTGCGGACGTTCACCGAATCGAAGAAGCCGCCCCAACCGTAGAGGCCCTTGAAGTTGGTCTGGAGGTTCCGGATATTCAGGAGCGCAGCATCCGGGGCGAAGTCGAGCGCGAGGAACGCCGCATGGGGTGTCACGACCCCCTGGCCGTATGCCGTCGGCTCGGGCTGGCCGGGTCGACACGGCGGGAAGCCGTAATCCACGGTCGTTCGCTCCTGATCGGACGTGTAGCCGTCGGGGTTCAGGCCGATCGGGTCGACTCCATACTCGCGGTAGCCGCCGGCCGGGTTGTTCGAAGGCGAGAAGCCCCAATACCCGTATTCGGCCTCGTCGAGGCCGTGATGGATCTGTGCCTCGACATAGAGCGGGTGGTTGATCGCCCAGCTCCGCGTGCCCCACTGCTCCTCGGGGACGAGCAGCGGAACCATCAGCGCCTCGAACATCGAGCCGCCCCAGCTCGGGACGATCCGCATACCCGCGTACTTGTAGGTGCCCTCGAAGACGTCGACGCCCAGGTACGTGCGCCAGACGCCCTCCGGCTTCATTTCTTGCCAGCTCCAGTCGCACGTGTCCGGGAACGTGCGCCAACCCTTGAAGTAGTGCGTGGCCGGAACCTGGCCCTTTGCGATCGCGATGTAGCTGCCGATGCGGGGCTCGGTGTTGAACGAGCCGTAGTGGTGACACGTGTAGTAGACGGTCGGTCCGCGTCCCCTGTAGTTCCCCGGCACGTTGCACTCGGGCGGCGGCTCGTCCCAGAACCCGCCGCGCATGAGACCTGCTGCCGGGTCGTAGAAGAAGCCGAAGTCCATCGAAGAGTGAAGAGCTCGCGCTTCCTCGCGGAGCTGCGGCACCGCGCGGTCGACCATCATGAGTGCGGCGGCGAGCCAGCCGTTGTCGACTTCCGAGAGGAACGGCGCGACCTGATTGTGCGGAGGCTCCGGCCAGGTGCGGAGCTTCGCACCGGTCTCCGCGTCGTACCAGTTGTAGTACATGCCGCTCCACTCGTGACGCTCCACGCGGGAAAGCGTGTCGAGTGTCTGGGCGAGCCGCGCACGCGCCTCACGCGGCGTGATGATCTGGAGATCGCGCGCCGCGAGGGTGCTCCACATGTACGTCGCGATGTTCGTCGGAGACGTCTGGATGGAGCGGTTGCCCGCCGCGTCAACCTTGTCGGCCGGAAGCCCGGTCGACGGATACACCATCGCCTCGAACGAGGCCCAGGTGTCGACCGCGTACGCGCGAAGCGCTCTCCGCTCCTTGCCGTCCCACGTTCCGGCACCTGCCGCCTGAGGCGCGATCGCGAGGAGCGTGAGAAGGGCGGCGACGAGTGCGGCGCGTAGACGTGTCATTGGAACCCCTTTCCTTTCAGCCCTTCAGTCCGGTCGTCGCGACGCTCTCCGTGAAGCGCCGCTGGAGCAGAAGGAACACGGTGATGACAGGAACGATCAAAACGACCGAGCCGGCCATGAGAAGGCCGTAGTCGGCTTGGAACTCGCCGCGAGAAAAAATCGCAAGCGCGACGGGAAGCGTGTAGTGCTGCTCGTCCGTCAGGACGACGAGCGGCCAGAGGAGCGCATTCCACGCAGGGAGGAACGTCACGATCCCGAGGGCCGCGATCGCGGGCAGGGAGAGCGGGACGACGATCCGCGAGAAGATGCGGAACTCACCGGCTCCGTCCACCCGTGCGGCCTCGAGGAGCTCGTTCGGGATCCCCTGCATGAACTGCCGCATGAGGAAGACGCCGAGCGGTCCGGCCGCGAGCGGCAGGATCACCGCCCAGGGCGTGTCAACGAGCCCGAGCTTGGCCATGACGACGAAGAGGGGAACGAGCGTGACGGCGCCCGGGACGAGCAGAGTCCCGAGGACGAGGAGGAAGATCTTGTCCCGCCCGGCGAAGTTGAGCTTCGCAAGTGCGTAGCCGACCATGGAGCAGAAGACCATGTTCGCGAGCGTGATCAACACGGCAATAAAGGTCGAGTTCCAGAAATAGCGGGGGAAGTCGAGCCGATCGAAGAGCCGCTGGTAGTTGTCGAGCGTCGGCGATTCCGGGAGCCAGGTCGGTGGGACCTGGAGCAGCTCCTGCTTCGGCTTCAGCGAGGCGAGCGTCATCCAGACGAAGGGGCCGACGACGAGGATGAGACCGATCACGAGTAACGCGATCAGCCACCAATTCGTGAGCGCGAGGGCTCGTTTCGAGCGCGCCTGAGCGGGCAGCGGCGCCGGAGTCTGGCGGGCGATGTCGAGCGTGCTCACCCTGCCTCCTCTGACCGCAGCAGGCGAAACTGCATGAAGGCCAGCACGGCGATTGCGACGAAGAGCAGATACGCGATCGCGCTCGCATAGCCGAACTTGACGAAGCGGAACCCCTCCTCGTACACCATCATCGAGACGGAGAGGGTGGAATTCAAAGGTCCGCCGCCGGTCATCACGAACGGCTCCTCGAAGAGCTGGAGATAGCCGCTCGACGTGATGACCGCGAGGAACAGAACGGCGGGCTTCAGGAGCGGGAGCGTTATCCGCCAGAAGATCGTGGACGCGCTCGCCCCGTCGACCCGGGCCGCCTCGTACAGTTGCCGGTCGATGCCTTGCAGCGCGGCGAGGAAGATCACCATGTCGAACCCGAAGTTCCGCCAGACGCCAAGAGCGATGATCGAGCCGAGCGCCGTATCCGTTCGGGCGAGCCAGGCGGGCCCGTCGATTCCCACCTGCGCGAGCATCGTGTTCACGAGCCCGTAGTCGGGATGGAGCAGGTAGCGCCAGATCACCGCGATCGCGACGATGCTCGTGACGACGGGTAGGTAGTAGCCGACACGAAAGACCGCCTGGACGCGGCCGATCGCCTGGTTCAACCCGAGGGCCGCGAGCAGCCCGAGCGCGAGTGTAAGCGGGACACCGAACAGCACGAAGACCGCGGTGTTCCGGGCTGCCTTCTGGAACCTCTCGTCTGCGAAGGCGTCCGAGTAGTTTCCGAAGCCGAGCCAGTCGGCGCCGAACCAGTCCTGCAAGTTGCCGATGTTGAAGCCTGTGAACGAGAGCAGGAACGCTGCGAGGATCGGCCCGCCCAGAAAGACCAGGAAGATGACGAGAAAGGGCAGGGAGAAGGCCCACCCGACCAGGTGTCGGTGGAGCCGCGGCCAGGCAGGGGCACGCCCTGCCTGGC
>JACCYG010000338.1 GCA_013696595.1 Actinomycetota bacterium
GCCCACGGTACTCGTCGAACTTTCACGCGTGAGTGACCGAATGTGTCGAAACTATGGCGCCTTCGAAGCGACGCGGCGTCAGTGCGCGTGCCGGGTCGATGAGCTGAACCCTGTAGGAGTCCGGGAAGTTTCTAACGACGAGGGTGATGAAGAACGGGCGGCCGTCAGGTGCCTCGCCCCTCTCCGCCGAGCAGCATGGTGTTACGACGCGCGCACCTGATGAAGCGCAGCGAGGAGTTCCTGATGACGCCGCTCCTCGTCGGGCATGCCCTCCTCGGTCGGCGAGTGGAGGCGGTTCATCAGCGCGTTCACCGGCTTGACGACGAAGAAGAACACGCAGGCAACGACAGCGACAAAGGCAATCAGGTCGGTGAGGAAGGAGCCGTAGCGGAAGACGGCATCGTTGATCGTGAAGGTCAGCTCGCGGAAGTCTGGTTCTCCGATGACCATCGCGACGACCGGCATCAAGAGGTTGTCGACGAATGAGGTGACGAGCGCGCCGAAAGCCACTCCAATTACGAACGCAACGGCGAGCTCGACGATGTTGCCTCGCAGAAGAAAGTCGCGGAACTCTCGCAGCATCTAGCCCTCCTTGGACCGGACGGCGACATTCGATCTACCGCCGCGATGCTATTCGCGACGCGACAGGGCACACAAGCCCTCACCCCGCTTCGCCGCGACTAACCGCGCTCGATCAGCTCCACCCTGTAGCCATCGGGATCGCGGACGAAGCAGATGCGCGCTCCGCCCTCCCGGACTTGATAGGGAGGCTTTTCCGGTTCGATCCCCTTCTCCGCCAGCGCGCCAAGCGTCTCGTCGACGTCGTCGACCGTGAGCGCGATGTGGCCGTAGCCGGTGCCCACGTCGTAGCCACCGTCCGGTGTCTCGAAGTTGTACGTCAGTTCGAGCTCGGGCTGCTCCTTGCCCGGCACGCCCAGGAAGTAGTTCACCGCCTCCTCGCGGATAGGCAGCTCCCGTCGCTTCTCCAGGCCGAGCGCCTCGTAGAACGCGACCGACCGCTCGGGATCCGTGATGCGATAACACGTGTGGATGAACTCCATCAGGCCTCCTTTTCGAGATCCTCTCTTACCAGGCCGAACAGAACCCCGTCGACCCAATGCTCGTTGCGCCAGTAGGCCTTACGCCGGACGCCCTCCTGCACGAAGCCCGCGCGGTCGAAGTGCCGGATGGCGCGCTCGTTGAACCCGTAGCACTCGAGCTGAACGCGGTGGTAGTTCAATTCGAAGATCAGGTAGCGCGTGAAAAGACTCGTTGCCGCCTTCGCGAGCCCGCGGCCGCGGAAGTCCGGCCGGACCATCAGGCCGTAGAGATGCGCGATCCGACTGCGGCGGTTCGCGACCTCGAACGCAATCGAGCCGGCCGCCGACCAGTCCGCGTCGTTCTCGGCCTCGATCACGAAGCGCCCGTGCTCTCGCGGGGCATCGTCGCCGCGTGCGATCTCCTCGAGGAAGGCATCCGCGTCTCGGGCGGAGAGGACGGCGAGGAACGGGGAGATCTCGTCGTCGGTCGCGAGGCTCGCCAGGAAGTCCGCGTCGGCCGGCATGGCGCGGCGGATACGGAACCTGTGTCCGAGAAGCGGCCCGGTCACGCGTGCGGTGCGGCGGGGACCACCTCACGCTTGCGCGCGACGCCCACAAGCCCGGACGCGAGCGCCACCCCGGCAAGAGTGAGAACGAGGCCCGCAAGCGCGCCGGCGGTGAGGCGCTCGTCCAGGAGCACGATGCCGTACACGAGCGCGATCGGCGGGATCAGGTAGGTGACGAGCGCCGCGCGCGACGCGCCGTAGGCCGCGAGCATCCGATAGAAGAAAAGGTACGCGATCGCCGTGCCCACGATTCCGAGCACGACGACCGAGCCCAGCGCCTCCGCGCTCGGAACCTCGTCCGGGATCTGGAAGAGCGAGAAGGGGAGAAGGACGAGCGCGCCCGCGATCGAGGAACCGGTTGCGATGACGAGCGGGGCGATCCCGCCGAGCCGCACCTGCGTGTAGAGGTTCGAGGAGGCGTAACAGAGCGCCGCACCCGCAACCGCGAGGGTGCCGGCGACGGCCCACCAGCCGCCCTCGGGGTTGAAGCCGGCGAGCACGGCGACGCCCGCGAACCCGAGTCCGATGCCGACCAGCCGCAGCCCGCGCACGCGTTCGCTCGGACTGAACTTGACGGCGAGGAGGGCGACGAAGAGCGGGACGGGCGAGTTCGCGATCGCGGCGATCGACGAGTCGATGTGCTGCTCGCCCCAGGCGATGAGCGTGAACGGGAGCGCCGCGTTGGCAAAACCGAGCAGGACGACCCCGAGGCCGGCTCCGCGGAGGTCGCGGCGTGCAGTGCGCCACCCGCGCCGCGCGAGCAGTAGCGCGAAGAGGACGATCGCTGCGAGCGCGAGCCGGAGCGCCATCATCGGAATCGGCTCGATCTCGTCGACGGCGACCTTGATGAGCATGAACGACGCGCCCCAGATCGCCGCGACGACGAGCAGGAGTGGGACGTAACCCCGGGTCACCCGGGCAGGCTACCGACCGCCGTCCGAGGCGCGGCCGCGCATGGAGGCGCCTCATCTGCGTCGCCGTCTGCACGGGTCCGCCCGCATCCGGCGGTGCCGCTATGTTTCTACTTTGGCGTCGGTCGCGGCACATCCGCTCCACCGCGCGCTCGGCCTCACGGACGAAGAGAACGACCGTATCCGCGGTCTTCTCGGTCGTGATCCGAACGATTTCGAGCTCGCGGTCTTCTCCGTGCTCTGGTCGGAGCACTGCGCCTACAAGCACTCGGCCCTCCTGCTGCGGCGCTTTCCGACCGACGGGGGCGGCGTCCTCCAGGGTCCCGGCGAGAACGCGGGTGTGGTCGACGTCGGCGGGGGCGAGGCCGTCGCGTTCAAGGTCGAGAGTCACAATCACCCCTCCGCGGTCGAGCCGTTCCAGGGAGCGGCGACCGGGGTCGGCGGGATCCTGCGGGACGTGGTTGCGATGGGCGCCCGGCCGATCGCGCTTCTCGACGGTCTTCGGTTCGGTAGCGCAGGCTGGGACTTCGGCCGCGCGGTCGGTGGCATCGGCCATTACGGCAACTGTCTCGCCGGCGATGAGCGGGTCATTTTTCGGAATAGCGGCAAAGTTCGAGAGGCGACGATCGCCGACCTAGCGGAGGACCGCGGTCCTGCGACACCGGATGCCGAGTGGACGGCGGCGCCCAATCGGCCTTTTCAACTTCTCTCGCTCGACCCCGAATCGCATGAGCCCATATGGAGCGATGTGCATCGCATCTTCAAACGCTCGGCCAAAGGCCTCCTTCGGATCCGTGCGTCGCTAGGGCGCGAGCTGACGGTAACCACCGATCACCCGGTTGTCATCTGGGAAAGCGGCCGGCTTGTTCACCGGCCGGCGTCGTCGCTCGCTCCGGGTGATCGCCTGCCGCTGATCGCATCGCTCCCGTCGTCCGAGGCGGCGGCTTCCGCAATCGACCTTATCGATGCGCTCGATGAGCCGTCGATCGTCCAACTCCCGGCGAACTGGTCGCCGTCGAACGACGTTCGCACGGCGCTCATTCAGCTGATGCCGCGAGCAGATGCGCGCCACTACTGGCTAAACCGCAGGGAGCTTCCCGCTTGGGCCTTCACGGCGATTGAGGATCTCATCGCCGTGCCGCGTAACGAGCTTCGTCTCCGTCTCGAGGGGCCGCGCTCAACCTCGATCCCCGCCGTATTCCCGTGGACGCCGGCGACGGCTCGTCTCATCGGCTATTACCTATCCGAAGGCTGCTGCTCGCGTAACGGGTCTACGTACAAGATCGTCTGGACATTCGGACGGTCGGGTC
>JACCYG010000345.1 GCA_013696595.1 Actinomycetota bacterium
CCTCTGACTTCGCCTCCTCGCCGACCTTCGCGAAGACTTCCTCGACGTTCTCGATGTGACTCCGCGTCTGCGTGAGGTGCTGCTCGAGGCCCTTCTTGAACTCCTCGTCGGTGACCTCTTCGATCAGCTTCGGCAGCACTTCCTGCTCGAGCTTCTCCTCGACGTAGAGGATGTCGCCGAGCTCGTGCAAGAACAGGTCGCGCGGCGTGGTCAACTCGCTCATCTCTCCCCTTTCCTCGTTTGCCGCGAGGGCTTACCCCGCTCGGTCGCCCCTAACACGCCTCGCGGTTCAGGGTGAGTCCTGCGGGTAGGTACGCGCGATGCGCCTCGTCGTCCTTGGAGCGACCGGGAACGTCGGCACGAGCCTGCTCCGCGCCGTCGCCGACGATCCGTCGATCGCGTCCGTCCTGGGCATTGCGCGCCGCCGGCCCGAGATCGAGTTCGCGAAGACCGAGTGGGCTGTCGCGGACATGGCCTCGGACGACCTCGTCCCGCTCTTTCGCGGAGCGGACGCGGTCGTGCACCTCGCCTGGCTGATCCAGCCGTCCCGCGATCTTCGGAAGCTGTGGCAGGTGAATGTGGAGGGGTCGACCCGCGTGTTCCGCGCGGTCGCCGAAGCGGGGGTGCCGGCGCTCGTCTACGCCTCGTCCGTGGGCGCGTACTCACGCGGCCCGAAGGACCGCGGAGTCGACGAGAGCTGGCCGACCGGGGGGATCCCGACGAGCTTCTACGCGCGTCACAAGGCCGAGGTGGAGCGCCGACTCGACACGTTCGAGCGCGACCACCCGGACGTGCGCGTGGTGCGCCTGCGACCTGCGCTGATCTTCAAGCGTGAGGCTGCTTCGGGTGTCCGGCGCCTGTTCACAGGACCGTTCCTCATTAATCCCCTCGTTCGCCCGTCGCTCATCCCGTTCGTGCCCGACATCGCCGAGCTGCGCTTTCAAGCCGTCCACTCCTACGACGTCGGACAGGCCTACCGGCTCGCGGCGACGTCCGACGTTCGGGGCGCGTTCAACATCGCCGCCGACCCGGTGCTCGATCCCGAGGGGCTCGGGAAGGCGCTGGGCGCGCGGCCCGTTCGGTTTTCCGGGCGGGCCCTGCGTGGGCTCGCAGCCGTCACGTGGCGCCTCCACCTCCAGCCGACGCCGCCGGGATGGATCGATCTCGCGCTCGGGACGCCGCTTCTCGATTGGGCACGCGCTCGCACGGAGCTCGGCTGGGCGCCGAAGTGGAGCTCGACCGAGGCGCTCCTCGACCTGCTCGGCGGCCTACGCGACGGCGCGGGGATCGACACGCCGCCGCTTTCTCCCAAGACAGGCGGGCCCGCGCGCGCGAAAGAGATCCTAGCCGGCGTCGGCGAGAAAGAAGTGACGTGAAAGCAGGACGGGGCGATCAGGTCGTCCTGCAGCCCTGAGCCCAGTTCGGACGGACCTACCCCGCACGAGGGAGGCCACTCGCCCGGAAGGGGTACCCCTGTCCCTCGATCGAGGGAGCCCTAGGACCTGACGACTATCGAGATGCCCCAGGCGCGGCCGGACG
Source organism: Actinomycetota bacterium (assembly GCA_013696595.1). Classification (GTDB taxonomy): domain Bacteria; phylum Actinomycetota; class Thermoleophilia; order Gaiellales; family Gaiellaceae; genus JACCYG01. The sequence continues at coordinate 1,540 of JACCYG010000345.1, forward strand.
CGAAAAGCTCGTCGGGATCGACGTCATCGAGCCAGCCGATGAAGTGCTTCCTCTCGTCGTCCGCAGTCGAGGCGTACACGGCCTTGCGGGCGCGACGCGGCTCGAGGTCCTGCAGGAGGTCTCCGCGCTCGAGCGCCTCGTAGCGCTCTTCGGCGGCCGGCCCCTCGGCATATCCCTTGCCCACCGTTCGATCCTACGCTACGGCTGCCGCGTCCTTACCGTCCACTCGCGCAGGTCGTACCAGTGTGTCTCGGTGAGGGCGGCCGCGATCCTCGGGTCGGTGTGGCTCGGGTTGAAGACGTTGTGCTCGAGGTCGGCGCAGATCGCCACCGCCTCGAGCGGGATGTCGGGCAGGTTCACGAGCACCTCGCCGGGGAGGTGCGCCTCGCCGACCGTGTAGTGCTTGAAGTGGAGGTCCGGCGCGACCTCGACCAGCGTCGGCCAGTCCGGGCAGCTCCGGGTGCTCACGCGGCGACGGCCCTGCGGACGAGATCGGCGAGGGCGCGGATGAAGGCTGGGTCGTCGTTCAGCGAGGCGATTCGATTCAGTTCGAGGCCGAGCGCCGCTGCCCTCTCGCGCGCCTCCACGTCGATGTCCCAGAGGATCTCGAGGTGATCGGAGACAAAGCCGATCGGCGCTACGAGGACGTTTCGCACGCCCGTCGCGCGGAGGCGGTCGAGCTCTTCGAGGAGGTCCGGCTCGAGCCAGGGCTCGCCGGTCTGGCTCTCGCTCTGGAAGGCGAACGACCAGTCGGTGACGCCGGCTCGCGCGGCGACGAGCCGTGACGTCTCGAGCAGCTGCTCTTCATACGGGTCGCCCTCGGCGAGGATCCGCTCAGGGAGGCTATGCGCGGTGAAGACCACGTGAGCGTCCTCGCGTCCCTGGCCGGCGGTGGCTTCCGCCGGGCGCAGCCGCCCGGCTCCGCCGCCGCCTGACGCCGCTGGACGGCCCGGGGCTCTGCGGGGCCGTGCTCCGAGCACTGTCCCCTCCGGCCCCGTACCGCGAGCGGCGTCCCAGAAACGCGAGGCGAGCGCGCCGCGGACTCGGTCGGCGAGGATCTCGATGAACGGCCCGTGGTCGTGCCAGCTTTCGATGAAGACGAGCTCGGTCGAGCCGTTGAGGGCCTGTTCGAGCCGAGCTCGGTAGCCGCCGATCGACATCCGCGCATAATGGGGCGCGAGGACGAGCCCGACGATGCGCTCGGCTCCGTTGGCGATCGCGTCCGCCGCTGCGTCCGAGATGCGAGGCGCCCAGTGCTTCATCCCCACGTACACGGGAAAGCCGAGCTCCCGCTCGAGCGCCGCGCGCTGCGACTCGGTCACCTCGTTGAGCGGCGAGTGGCCGCCGATTCTCCGGTAGCGCTCTTCGAGCTCGGCGACCGCGGCGGGACTCGCCGGGCGGCCGCCTCGAATGTCGGCGAAGTAGTCCGGGATTTCCTCGGAGCGCGCAGGGCTCCCGTACGCCATCGCGATCACCGCCGTCTTCGGCGCGCTCACCTCGGCGCAGCCCTGTGACGCTCCCGGCGCAATCGGTCACCCACGCGTGCGCTTTTCCGCGATACGCTGACCGTGAGGGGGTATCTAGTGGGGGTCCCCCGGGGGAAACTCGCGCGCGCGAGAATCATGTCCGGCTCCCGAGAGCGGGCGACGGCGCGGCTGCTTCTCTCGACGTCCGCTCGTGGACGAGCTCGACCAGGCGCCGCAGGTCGGCGGGGTCCGTGTCTGGAAGGACGCCGTGGCCGAGGTTGAACACGTGGCCGGGCCGCTCGTCGATCGCATCCAGGATTCGAACCGCCGCCGCGCGCGGCCGCTCGAATGGCCCGAGCAGCAACGCGGGATCGAGGTTCCCCTGCACGCCGCGGTCGAAGCCCACGACCTCCCACCCGCGCTCGATCGGAATGCGCCAGTCGAGGCCGATCACGTCGCCGCCCGCGGCCGCCATGTCCTCCAGGAGGTGTGCCGTGCCCGTCCCGAAATGGATGGTCGGCACGTCCACCGCGGCCAAGACGTGGGCCGAGTACGGCGCCACGAACTCCCGGTAGTCCTCGGCCGAGAGCGTCCCCACCCAGGAGTCGAAGAGCTGGACAACGTCCGCACCGGCGCGCACCTTCGCCGCGAGGTACGCCGCGAACGTCGCCGCAAGCTTCTCCATCAGCGCGTGCCAGACCCCGGGCGAGCCGTACATGCACCGTTTCGTCTTCACGAAGTCCCGTGTCGGACGACCCTCGATCAGGTATCCCGCGACCGTGAACGGCCCGCCGGCGAACCCGACCACCGCTTGCTCGTCCTCAAGCTCGGCGCGAACGAGCCGCACGGCTTCGAGGACGAACGGTACGGACTCTTCCGGCTCCGGGACGCGCAACCGCTCGACGTCCGCGAGCGAAGCGATCGGCCTCTCGATCACGGGCCCGACGTTTTCGACCAGGTCCACGTCGACACCCATCCCGAGGACGGGAAGCATGATGTCCGCGAACATCACGGCTGCGTCCACGCCGTGAGCCCGCACGGGCTGGAGCGTCACCTCGGCGCAGAGCTCCGGCTGCCGGCAGACCTCGAAGAGGTTGTGGCGCTTGCGAATCTCGCGATACTCAGGGAGTGAGCGGCCCGCCTGGCGCATGAACCAGACCGGCGTTCGCTCGACGGGCTCGCGCCGGCACGCGCGCGTGAGAAGCGGGTCGGCCACGCTTCTAGCCTAGCCTTGGCCCCGCCGGCGGGCGGACGGGAAGCGACGCGAGCGGCCGGCTACGAGGAGCCTACGACGAGCGCGATGTGAGCGCCCTGCAGATCCGTCAGCTTCAGACCGTCGAGCGGGGCGACGCGCTTGATGCGGAAGTCACGAGCCAAGCGTACGGCTTCCGCGCGGTAGCCGGGCCGGAACATCACGATCGAGCGCGAGAAGTCGGTCCGCGGCGCGTCGCCGGTGCCCGCCATGAGGTAGTTCCTCGTGCGGATCAGATCCGCCGTCTCGGCGGCTGCGCCCGCACGGCCGTTGCCGTTCAAGACCAGCACGGACGTCTCGGTCCGCTCGAGCTTGGGTCCCGTGACCTGCGGCGTCGCGGGAGCCGTCTTGGCGGTCGCTTCGGGCTTTTCTGTCGTCAGCGCCCGCACCGGGCTGCGTTCGTCGCTCACGGACTGTCCGACGAACGCGAGGCCGATCAGAACGAGAAGGACGAGCTCGAATGAGGCTACGGCTGCGGCGACCACCGCGGTCGTGCGCCAGGAATGAGGCCGAGGAAGGGAGGTTGGGTGGTCCATGGGGCGCCTAGTTCGCCCCGGGCCGCGCCTCTCCTTCCGGGAGAATCGAGCGCCAGGTCTCGGCGAGACCGGCGTCGAGATCCGTTCGCGCCCGGAACCCGAGCTCGCGCTCGGCGAGGGTCGGATCGAGAACGCTGCGCGCGAGCTCGCCGAGCCGCGCCGACGCGAACTCGGGCTCGACGTCGACCCCGCTCACGCGCCGGCACGCGTCGAAAACCTCGAGCACCGAGGTCTCCCGGCCGGTGCCCACGTTGAAGACGCCGGCCGGTCGTCCGCAGGCGGCCAGCGTCGCCTCGGCGACGTCACCGACGTAGACGTAGTCGCGCGTCTGGCGGCCGTCGCCAAAGATTCTCGGAGCCTCGCCGGCCGCGAGCCGGCCGAAGAAGATCGCGACGACCCCCGCTTCTCCGTGCGGGTCCTGGCGAGGCCCATAGACGTTCCCGTAGCGAAGTGAGATGTGCGCAGTCCCGTAAA
>JACCYG010000307.1 GCA_013696595.1 Actinomycetota bacterium
CCGAGATCGTCACGCGACAACCACGCCTGCGCCGCCTCGACGCGGGTCGCCCGCGGCCTGGAGCGCACCGGACTGGAGGAGTGCGACGGCGGACACACCCCCGAAGTAGAGGTTTCGCTCGCGCCAAGAAAATGCGTCGTAGCCGCGCTCCGAGAGCGCACCGGCCAGAGCCGGGTCGAAGCCTCCCTCAAGATGCAGGCGCCCGTCGTCGAGGTGGATTCGCGGGGCCGCTATCGCTTCGTCGACGCTCATCCCATGGCGAACGACGTCGACGACGATCTGGAGGATCGCCGCCCGCAGGCGAATCGACCCCGCGCTGCCGACGACGAGGCGCGGACGCCCCTGCTCGAGGACGAGCGAGGGCGCCATCATGCTCGTGAGGCGGCGGCCCGGAACCGCTCGCCCGTCCGGGTTCAGATCCTCCTCGCCGAGCATGTTGTTGAGCTGGACTCCGGTACCGGAGACGACGACCCCGGACCCGCAGCCGAGCGAAGCGGAGAGCGACGCCGCGTTCCCTGCGGCGTCCACCACGCTCACGTGAGTCGTCGACGGAGCGCCGGCCGGCTCGGCGACAGCGTCCCGGACGGCAGCCCGGATCTTCGCGGCCGCTTCGCGAATACGCGTTTCGGACAGGAGACGCCCGGAGAGGCCGCCGCGGTAGAGGTCGCCGGCGAAGCTACCGGCCCGCGCACGTGTCGCCTCGCGCATCGCCTCGGCGAGCGAGCTGATCGCTTCCGGGGTGCCGAACGCCCCGGACTCACCCGCGACGTCGAGAACGCGGAGCGCGAACGCGATGAGGACCCCGCCCGACGAGGGCGGCGGATTGGAGACGAACTCGCGGCCGCGGTACGCGGCGCGGACGGGCGTCCTGCGGATCACCCGGTAGGCGGCGAGATCCTCGTCCGTCACCCGTCCGCCATCTGCACGGAGCGCCTCGCTGATTTGCCGACCGAGCTCTCCTTCGTAGAACGCGCGCTCTCCCTCGGCTGCGAGAACCTCGAGCGTCGTCCCCAGGTCGCCGGTGGGAATAACGTCGCCGGCGCCGAGGCCGCGGTCCTCCCCGTAGATCCGCCGCGCCTCGGCCCCGTAGCGAAGGACGGGGTCGAGGATGGCGTGGAGGACGGCCTGGGACTCGTTCAGCCGGACGCCCTTGCGCGCGGTCTCGAGCGCGGGCGCGAAGAGCTCGGCCCACGGAAGCTTCGCGTAGAGCCGGTGCGCCTCTGCGAGGCCCGCCACGGTGCCCGGGACTGCGACGGAGGCCGCACCGACGCGAAACGTCTGCAGCGCCTCCACGTCGAAGGCGACGTCGACCGCCTCCATCTCTCCGCCCTCACCGGCGGCGAGGCCCCGGCCCGGGACGGTTACGAAGAAGTCGAGCACCCGGTCGCTTCGGTCGCGGGCGCGGTGGACGAGCATGAACCCGCCGCCTCCGGGGCCGGTCAGCGGGCTCTCGGCGACCCAGGACACGACCGCGGCCGCGATACAGGCGTCCACGGCGTTTCCGCCCGCGGCGAGAATCCTCGCGCCGGCCTCGGCCGTGAGCGGATGACCCGCTGCGACCGCTCCCTTCATGCCGTTACTGTAGGCGCCCGGGCTTGCCCGGCCCGTGGACGACGCAAAGCCCCGGCCTTAGGACTGAAGAAAGCTCGGCGGCTCGAGCGTGTCGCCGCCCGCGGATGAGATACGCGGCCGCGGTCCGCTGCCGATCCCCGTCGCGATCACGGTCACCCAGACCTGCCCTGCAAGGCGCTCGTCGATCGTCGCGCCGAAGATGATGTTCGTCTCCTCGGTTGCGGCCTTGCGGATCACCTCGGCGGCCTCGTTCACCTCGAGGAGGGTCAGATCCTCGCCGCCGGCGATGGAAAGGAGGATCCCGCTCGCCCCGGTGATCTCCGTGTCGATGAGCGGAGAGCGAAGCGCGCGCTCGGCGGACTCGCGGCCGCGGCTCTCGCCCGTCGCGAAGCCGATCCCCATGAGAGCCGACCCGGCGTCGCTCATGATCGTGCGCACGTCCGCGAAGTCGAGGTTGATGAGACCCGGCGTCGTGATGAGGTCGCAAATCCCCTGGACGCCCTGGCGCAGGACGTCGTCGGCGACGCGGAAGGCCTCGATCATCGAGGTGGAGTGGTCGAGGACCTCGAGCAGGCGGTCGTTCGGGATCACGATCACCGTGTCGCAGATCGCCCGAAGCTGCTCGATGCCCTGGTCGGCCTGCCCGCGGCGGCGCGTGCCCTCGAACCGGAACGGGAGCGTGACGATCCCGACCGTAAGTGCGCCCAGCTCGCGCGCGATTCGCGCGACCACCGGCGCAGCGCCCGAACCGGTGCCGCCCCCTTCCCCCGCCGTCACGAAGACCATGTCGGACCCGCGGAGAACGTGCTTCAGCTGGTCGTAGGCCTCCTCGGCCGCCTGACGGCCGACCTCGGGATCGGCCCCCGAGCCTAGTCCCTGCGTCAGCTCGCGGCCGATGTGGAGCTTGATCGGCGCGTCGCTGGAGCGGAGCTGCTGGATGTCCGTGTTCACGCCGATGAACTCGACCTGGGAAATCCCCGCCTCGATCATCCGGTCGACCGCGTTCAACCCGCCGCCGCCGACGCCGACGACGCGAATGACTGCGAGGTACGTGGCCGACTCGGAATGCGGCGTGCGGTGAACGCGGGGCTCGGTCCAGCGAGCGGCCGGCGGAAGCGGGCGCGCCCCGTGGTCCGTCTCGACGGCCGGCTCGTCCGCCGCAGCCACCGGCCCCGCGTGCTCCGCGGTTGGCGCTTCTCCGGTCGCGCTCGCCTGCTCCTCTTTCTCCGCCTGCCGCTGTGCCGCCTCGGTCGCCCGGAAGAGCTCGGCGAGGGGGCCTTCACGCATGCTCGCGCGCGCGCGTTTTCGCGCCATTGAGCACCTCCTTGGCGAGGTCGCGGTAGGCCTCGGCGGCCTGGCCAGACGGTTCGTACTTGAGCACCGAGCTTCCCTGGACGGGCGCTTCGGCGTAACGGATCGTCTTGCGGATCCGCGTATCGAAGACGAGGTCGCCGAAGTTCTCCTTCAGCATGTCGATGGCCTCGCGGCTGTGCAGCGTGCGCGAGTCGAACATGGTCGGCAGGATCCCCCGGATCTCGACCGACGGGTTCAGGTTCTCGCGGATCATCGACAGCGTGCCCTCGAGCTGAACGAGACCGCGGAGCGAGAGGTACTCGCACTGGACCGGCACGATCACGTAGTCGGCGGCCGTGAGCGCGTTGATCGTGAGGAGCCCGAGCGACGGCGGCGTGTCGATCAGGATGTAGTCGTAGCTCGAGCGGACGGGCAAAAGCGCCTTCTGGAGCGCGCGCTCGCGCCCGATCATGCTCGAGAGCGCGAGCTCGGCGCCGGCGAGATCGATCGACGAGACGGCGATGTCGACCTCGGCGCGCTGGATCACGTCCTGGAGAGGAACCGAGTGGACGAGCACGTCGAACATCGAGCGCTCGACGTTGTCGGGGTTCATCCCCTGGCTCATCGTCAGGTTGCCCTGCGGGTCGAGATCGACTGCGAGCACGTTGTGGCCCATCTCCGTGAAGGCCACGGCGAGGTTCAACGTAGTGGTGGTTTTCGCGACGCCGCCCTTCTGGTTGGCGAATGCGATGACCTGCCCCAAAGTCGCTCCCTGAGAGTCCGACCCTTTTCGGGCCGTGCGCACGAAGTTGCTGAAAAGGCTCACTGAGCCTTCCTTTCGTTTGAGGCTAGCACAATCCTCCCGCGCTTCAGATTGCCGCAAATTGCGGAAAAAGAAAAGGGCGGGAGCAAATCCCGCCCTTTCTCGACGATCGAATTGCGACGGCTACGTCGCCATCGCGCGGTCTGCAGCCACCCTTCGGCTGAGCAGGAAACCAACTCCGATCATCGCGACGCCGAGGACGAAATGGAGCCAATGCGAGGCGTTGTTCAAGCCGATGAAGTTCGCAGAGCTCGACTCGTCGATGATGAGGCCGTACAGCCAGAGCGCGAGGTAGATCGCGCCGCCCCAGACGAAGTAGTTCTTCGATGCTGCCCAGCTCGACATGGCCGCGAGCCCGGCGACGCCGTACAAGAGATGGACGACGTTCTCGAGGATGTTTATCCCGATGATGCCGAGCAACTTCGCGCCGACGCCGTCGAAGACCGTCAGCTTGTCGTAATCGGAAGTGATCCCGGGAACGAACCCGAGAACTCCGACCGCGAGGAAGATGATCCCGAACAGCAGCGCAGCGCGCTGGATGTCGGCCTTCTCCCTTACCCCTCCACCTTCTCTCCTCATGGAACCTCCCGTTGGATTATCTGGCCGGTATTCGTCAGGCGAGGCCAAACGGTTCCCCCCGCCCTCGCAAACGAAACGATCTCTCTGTTGGCTGGAAACGCCCTAGCGTGCCCGGCAATTCCGCCGATACACAATCCCCGCCACGGCCACTCCGATCGCCGCGACAACGAGCGACTGCCAGGTACGGGTGAAGATCGGGAAGAGAATTCCGAGTGCGATCGCGAGCTGAAGCGCACGACACCGTCGGAGCCGCGCGAGCTCGTTCCGGGTCATCCCGTCGCGAAGACCCGCGCTGCCGTCGTCTGCGGACGCGGCCGCAGGCCGAGCAGGGCGTCGTCGAGAGCCGCTACGAGCCCCATGCGGGAATCGTGGAGCAGCGTCTCGACGAGCGACCGGCGGACCGCTTCTTCCGCCCGGGCGCCGGGCCCGTCGCCGTCGAGCAGAGCGCGCAGGGCCGTGACGAGCTCTTCGCGCTCGCGGCCGCTCTCTCCCAGCAGCACTGCGGCCCGCATGGCGGCCGCCCACGCTCCCTCCTCGCAGCCGAGGAGGGCGTCCAGGGCCTCGCGGAGCTCGTCGGCGCGGACCGAACCTTCGTGGAAGAGCGCGAGCTCCCAGCGGTCGAGCGCCTCGAGCAGGTCCGAGTCGCTCGCCGCGGCTGCCAGCCGTTCCCGAACCTCCGCCACGAGGCGGGCGCGAAAGGGATCGAGGCGGGTGGGTTCGCCCGGCGGGATTTGCGCCGCGATGGGTGGAACGGGACGGACGCCGTAGGGCCTCCAGTCGAGCCGCTCGAAGAGGACCGGCCCAGCCGCGATCGCACCGGGTGTCCCGAGTCGCAGCGCCGTGATCGCGCGGCCGACCTCGGCGGGCGCATCGGGGACGAGACACGCCGAGCCGTCGAGCTCCGCTTCGAGCTCGAGGACGAGTGTGCGATCGACCTCGCGGCCGAAGTCGCGCGGCAGCAGCCGGTTCGCCTCGGGCCAGGAGGCCGCGAGCTCACCGGTCGCCGCCGGCCGAACGCGCATGCCGCCGCCGAGCTCGATCGTCCCGCCGGCCGTGAGGCCGACGAGGGG
>JACCYG010000373.1 GCA_013696595.1 Actinomycetota bacterium
TCCCCACACCCCTCCACACTCATGGGCCGGAGATCGGCCCATGAGAGGGCCGCGCATCTTGCGGGGGTACGCGGCGCTCGTCTACGTCTTCCTGTACGCGCCGATCGCGGTCGTCGTCGTGCTCGCGTTCAACGGCGGCCGCGACGTTCTCTACTGGGAGGGGTTCTCGACGAAGTGGTTCGGCGAGGCGCTGGGGACTCCGGAGATCACGAACGCATTGAGGCTCAGCATCCTCATCGCGCTCGGCAACGCGGTCGTCGCGTGCGTCCTCGGGACGATGCTGGCGCTCGCTCTCTCACGTATGCGCGCGTGGGCGCGGGTGCCAATCGACGCTCTCGCGTACATGACCCTCGTAACGCCGGAGATCGTGTTCGCGATCTCTGCACTCGTCTTCTTCGTGCAGGCTGGCAGCCGCCTCGGAGTCGAGAGCCCGCTCGGCTGGCACACGATCCTCATCGCCCACGTCGTCTTCAACGCGTCCGTCGTCGCGCTCGTCGTGCGCGCACGCTTCGTCTCCATGGGGCAGACGCTGGAGGAGGCGTCGTACGATCTCGGCGCCGGGCCGCTCTCGACGTTTCGCCAGGTGACGCTTCCGCGATTGGCTCCGGCGATTCTGGCGGGAGGACTGCTGGCGTTCACCTTCTCGTTCGACGACTTCGTCACGTCGTTCTTCGTCACGGGTCCCGAGTCCGAGACGCTCCCGATCTACATCTGGGGGCAGCTCCGCTTCGGGGTGACGCCGGCGATCAACGCGACCGCCGCCATGATGCTCGGCGTCACGCTGCTCGCGATCGTCTTCGCGTACGTCGTCCTGCGCCGCAGCGGTCAGGAGCGCGACAAGGCCGCACTACCCGGCGTCTGAGCTCGCGCGCGACGGATGCTCGCGACGGCGATCGTCACGAGCGACGTCGTGCCGGCGACGGCGAACGCCAGAGACGTTCCGCCGAGATCCGCCAGCCACCCCGTGAGGAGTCCGCCGGCCGGCGCGAGGCCCACGAAGGCGAACAGATAGAGAGCGATCAACCGTCCGCGCAGGTGATCGGGCGCAGCGAGCTGAACGAGGGCATTCGCATTTGCGGCGAAAAGGGTGAACGAGACGCCCAGGCCGAAAAGAAGCGCGCCTGCAAGGACGGCGTTGCTCACGGGCGCCAGCGCCAGCGCGAGCACGCCGAACCCGGTTGCTCCAGTCGCGAAGAGGCGCCAGCTCGCACGGCGGAACGTCGCCGTGACGAGAGCCCCGACGAGGGCACCGAGGCCGAAGATCGCAGACAGAAGGCCGAACCCCTCCGGTCCCACCTCGAGCGTGTCCGCCGCGAGGAGGGGTACGAGGACGTGGAAGTTGAAACCGACGGTGCTCACGATCGTGACGACGGTGAGCACGGCCCGAAGCTGCGGATCGCGGCGGACGAACGCGAGGGCGTGCCGCAGGCCCTCGACGACTCGCGTGGACGCGTCGCGCTCGACGAAGTGGAGCTCGTCCTGACGAAGGCTCGCGAGTGCTGCGAGCACGGCGAGGAAGCTGAACGCGTTCAGCACGAAGCAGACGCCGGTGCCGAAAGCGGCGATGACGATTCCCGCGATCGCAGGCCCGATCACGCGCGCGCCGTTGAAGAGGCCGGCGTTCAGCGCGATCGCGTTCGGTAGCTCGCGCGGGCCGACCATCTGGTACGTGAGCGACTGACGCCCGGGGGCGTCGAAGGCCAGCGTGACGCCGCCGAGGGCGGCGAGGACGTAGACGACGGGGAGCGTGGCCGTCCCGGTCAGAGTGACGACAGCGAGTGCGATGGACACGAGCAACGCGGCGCCCTGTGTGGCCATGACGAGTCGGCGCGAGTCGATGCGGTCGGCCAGGACACCGGCGGCCAGCCCGAAGACGGTGAACGGAACGAACCGGCAGAACACGAGAGCGCCGACCGCGAGCGGAGAGCCCGACAGCTCGAGCACGAGCCAGGCGAGCGCGACGTTCTGCATCCACGAGCCGGCGAGCGACACGAGCTGACCCGTGAAGAAGATGCGGTAGTTGCGGTGTTCGCCAAGGCTCCGGAAGGTGCGCGCGCGCAGCGCGAGCGAGAGCGTGCTCATGCCACGTCGCCGACCAGTCGCTGAAGAGCGGGCATCGCGGCGTCGACGGCGGCCAGCTCGTCCGGCGCGAGCTCACGCAGGCGGGTCGCGAGCCAGGTGGTGCGGCGCGCCCGCACCCGCCGGAGCAGCCGAGCGCCATCCTCGGTGAGGCGAAGCCCCACGCGCCGCCGGTCCTCGCTCGAGCGAACCCGCTCGATCAAGCCCGCGCGCTCGAGGCGGTCCACGTGGCCGGACAGCGCCGGGGGCGAGATCCCCTCTTCCGCAGCCAGCTCGGCCAGCGAAAGACCGGGGCTCCGCTTGACGAGCCAGAGGAGCGTCGCCTGCCGCGCGGTCACTCCGAGCTGCTCGGTCTCCTTGCGCAGCTCGCGTGCCAGTCGGAGGAGCACCGGCCTGAGCTCCGAGGCCACGATGTCCGAAGTAAGCGTAACGTTACTAATCATTAACTACGCTAAGAATATCGACACCGCACGCATCCCGCAACCATCCGGTGACCCGTTCACTGTGATGGGCGGAGCGGCGGACCGCCATCAGGTGAACTGGCAC
>JACCYG010000374.1 GCA_013696595.1 Actinomycetota bacterium
CCCCCACACCAGCGCTGCCACGGAAGCTGGGGATCAGGCGCCGAGACGGCGTCGAAGGGCGTCGGGATGGACGAAGTAGGTGAACGCCTCCTCGCCTCCGACGACGACGACCGGGATGCGTTCCCGGTAGCGAGCCTCGAGGTCCGGGTCGCTTGTGATGTCGATCTCCTCGAGCTCGAACGGCACCTCTGCCTGCACCTGCTCGAGGACACGGCGCGCGCTCACACAGAGGTGACACCCGATCGCCGTATAGAGCGTGACTCGAGGCGCGGCTATGGGTAGAGGCCGCGCGTTACGGTGGCTTCGGAGACCCGGCCGACTGCGAGGGCGTACGCAGCCTGGCGCATCGAGATCTCTCGCTCGACGTGCATCCGCCACGTCTCTTCGAACGCCCGCGTGATGATGTCGTTCAGCTTCGCGTTCACCTCGTCGAGCTTCCAGAAGTACTCCTGAAGCCCCTGAACCCACTCGAAGTACGAGACGACGACGCCGCCCGCGTTCGCAAGCACGTCGGGCAGGACGAGGATGCCGCGGTCATGGAGGATCTCGTCCGCCTCGAGCGTGGTCGGGCCGTTGGCTCCCTCACACACGATCGAGGCCTTGACTTCGGTCGCGTTGTCGCCGGTGATCACCTGCTCGAGCGCGCACGGCGCGAGCACGTCGCAATCGAGCGCGAGAAGCTCGGCGTTCGTGATCGCGTCAGCTTCTGCGAAGTCCTCGAAGGTCCGGTGCTCGCGCTTGTGCGCCTTCGCCGCTTCCACCGAGACTCCGGCCGGGTTGTAAATCCCGCCGGTCGAATCGGAGAGAGCGACGATGGTGCCGCCGGCCTCCTCGAGCAGGAAGGCGAGGTTCGCCCCCACGTTTCCGAAGCCCTGGATCGCGACCCGCGCGCCTGCGAGCTCGTGGCCGCGCTTGCGAAGCGCCTCGCGGACGCAGAAACCGGCGCCACGGCCCGTCGCCTCCTCGCGTCCGAGCGATCCGCCCACGTGCAGCGGCTTCCCGGTGACGACGCCGAGCACCGAATAGCCCTTGTTCATCGAGTAGGTGTCGAAGATCCAGGCCATGACCTGCGGGCTCGTGCCGACGTCCGGGGCTGGAATGTCCACCTCGGGGCCGATCTGGTTGATGATCTCCGTCGTGTAGCGGCGCGTGAGCCGCTCGAGCTCGAGCTGCGAGAGAGACTTCGGGTCGCAGACGACACCTCCCTTCGCACCGCCGAAGGGAAGCCCCATGAGGGCGCACTTCCAGGTCATCCACATGGCAAGCGCCTTCGTCTCCTCGAGCGTCACGGCCGGGTGGTATCTGATTCCGCCCTTCGAGGGCCCGCGCGCGACGTTGTGCGTGACCCGGAAGGCGTCGTACACCAGCACGGATCCGTCGTCCATCCGGACCGGGACCGACACCTCGACTGCCTTCTTGCACTCGAGCAGGACGTTCAGCATGTTCTCGCCGATGTCGATCAGCGAGGCGACGCGCCGCAGCTGCTCGCGTGCCATCTCCCACGGGTTTTCCTGCGTAAACGACGCAGGTGCCTGCAGTGTGGTCACCCGGACTCCTTTATGTCGCCTACCGGGTGATGGTAAACGGCACGTTGACCCTGGAGACGAGAGCACCGTAGTCACCGGCGACCGGACGGGCTACCAGGCGGAGCGTGTAGTCGCCCGGCCGTAGCTCCCTGCCGCTCGGCCCACGGCCGGTGAGGCCGAAGGCGTACCGGCCCGGGAGCAGGTTGCGCAAACGGGCGAGAACGCCGAGCCGTTTGCCATCACGCGTCCAGAGCTCGGCGACGAGGAGCTCGACCGGCTCGACCGCGTGGCCCTCGGCGTCCGAGACGATCGCCCCCGCGCGGAATGCGAGCACGGTCGGCGCGCTGTCCGAGGGATTGAACTTCCCTTTCGAAAGCGCCACCGCACTCAAGAGCTCTTCCTGTTGCTGCGCCCGGAACATGACTGCCCACGGCACGCGGGACGGCCGGGAGCCGTCGGGCGAGACGAGAAAGATGCCGGCGGCTCGCCCTGACACAGGCCCGGAGCCCGAAGCCACGAGGGTGACGTCGGCTGCTGCGCCGGGACGGAGCGATAGATGCGCAGGCCCAGCCGCGAACCCCAGATCGGCGCCGCCCCAATTGTCGCGCGTGATCCCAAAGTCGATCTCGAGCCGCCGCGCCGAGAGGTTCCGCACAGTCACGGTCTGGGCGACCCGCCACCCGACGCCGTCCGCCCGCCCGAAGGC
>JACCYG010000016.1 GCA_013696595.1 Actinomycetota bacterium
CCTCGAGGTCAAAGACCTCAAGGTTCACTTCCCGACCCCGGACGGCGTCGTCAAGGCCGTCGACGGCCTTTCGTTCACGGTGCACCGCGGCGAGACCTTCGGAATCGTGGGCGAGTCGGGCTCGGGCAAGAGCGTCACCTGTTTGACGGCCCTCGGGCTCATCAACCGCAAGGCGGCGAAGGTCGAGGGCGAGATCTCGTTCATGGGTCGCGATCTCCTCCGGCTTCCGGGCGACGAGCTTCAGAAGGTTCGCGGCAAGGACCTGGCGATGATCTTCCAGGACCCGTTCGCCTCGCTCCATCCGATGTATCGCGTTGGCGACCAGATCGTCGAGGCGGTGCGCGTGCACGAGGACGTTTCGAAGCAGAAGGCGCAGGAACGGGTGATCGAGCTTCTCTCCGCAGTCGGCATCCCGCGCCCGCGCGAGCGCTTCCGCGGCTATCCGCACGAGTACTCGGGAGGGATGCGCCAGCGCGCGATGATCGCGATGGCGCTCGTCCACAACCCCGACATCCTGATCGCGGACGAGCCGACGACCGCCCTCGACGTGACGGTCCAGGCCCAGATCCTCGAGTTGATCGACCGGGTCAAGACGGAGTTCAACATCGGTGTCATCCTCATTACGCACGACCTCGGCGTCATCGCCGACGTCGCCCAGACCGTGATGGTGATGTATGCGGGGCGGTCGATGGAGCGCGGGACGAAAGACGAGGCCTTCTCGCAGCCTCTTCATCCGTACACCTGGGGCCTGCTGGAGTCGATCCCCCGCGTCGACCAGAAAGGCTCGCGCCTGCTGCCGATCGAGGGGTCCCCGCCCTCGCTCATCAATGTCCCGCCGGGGTGCCCGTTTCATCCGCGGTGTCCGCACCGGTTCGAGCCGTGCGACAAGGAACGGCCTGAGTTCACGGACCGTGGTGGTGGGCATCCCGAGGCGTGCCACCTCACCATCGAGGACAAGCGGCGCCTCTGGACCGAGCGTGAGCAACGCCGGTCCACGGTGGCTGCGTGAGCCAGGCTGCGACGCCCGAAGCCGCAGCACCGCGCGCGGATACATCCGACGCGCCCCTCGTCGCCGTCGAGAACCTGACGAAGCACTTCCCGATCACGCGCGGGATCATCTTTCAGCGACAGATCGGCGCCGTCCACGCAGTCGAGGACGTTTCCTTCGAGATCTATCCGGGCGAGACGCTCGGTCTCGTAGGCGAGTCCGGATCCGGCAAGTCGACGACGGCGCGCCTCGTCACCAAACTGATCCCGGCGACCTCCGGGAAAGTGTTCTTCGACGGCCGGGACATCACAGACCTGAGCTGGGGAAAGATGCGCCCCCTTCGCCAGGAGATGCAAATGATGTTCCAGGATCCGTACTCATCGCTCAACCCGCGGCAGACCGTGGGCCAGATCATCGGCGCCCCGTACGTGATCCAGAAGACGGAGCGGAATGTTAAGCGGCGGGTCCAGGAGCTCATGGATCGCGTCGGCCTGAACCCCGAGCACTACAACCGCTATCCGCACGAGTTCTCCGGCGGCCAGCGGCAGCGGATCGGCGTCGCCCGGGCGCTCGCCTTGAGCCCCAAGCTGATCATCTGCGACGAGCCGGTCTCGGCTCTCGACGTCTCGATCCAGGCGCAGATCCTGAACCTCCTCAAGGGCTTGCAGGAGGACTTCAATCTCACGTACCTCTTCATCTCGCACGATCTCGGCGTCGTCCGCTACGTCTCCGACCGGATCGCCGTCATGTATCTCGGACGGGTCGTCGAGATCGGGAGAGCGGACGAGCTCTACGAGAACCCGAGGCACCCGTACACGGCGTCGCTCCTCTCCGCGGTTCCGAAGGGGCACGGCGATGGATCGGTCAAGGAGCGGATCGTGCTGAAGGGCGACATCCCATCGCCGGTCGATCCGCCGTCCGGGTGCGTCTTTCACACCCGCTGCCCGAAGGCGCGACTCGTCTCGGGCAGCGAGGACGAGGTCCCGGATGTGACGCGCGAGGAGGTGCCGCCGCTCGAGGAGATGGAGCCCGGCCACTGGGTCGCGTGTCACTTTCCGCTGGAGCCGGGCGAGCCGCTTCAGAAGGCCGCGACGGCATAGAGTCTCGGAACGAGCGTCGTTCCAGCGCGCTAAGTGGCAGGTGAGGCCACGCCGATGAGCTAACGGTTCGCAGCACGCGGCGTCAGAGAGAGAAAGTGCCTGAACAGTTCGGAGACAGAATGTGTGAGCGGGCCCACGCGTGGGCGTCGCTCGAGCTGGACGGAGAGCTCTCGCAGCTCGAGCGCGCACTCCTCCGCGCGCACTTGCGCCGGTGCGAGGGCTGCGCCGTGAGCGCGGCTGAGATGCGCGCCTTCACGAGCGCGCTGCGCGAAGCTCCGCTCGAGCTGCCGTCGCGTCGGCTCTACGTGCCGGGAGCACGCACATCTGGGCCGAAGCGCCGCGTCTTCGCCGCCCGGCTTGCGCTCGCGGCGACGCTGGCCTTGGCGGCGGCGGGCCTGGGTGTCCTCGCCGGTTCGCTCGGACAGGCGCCAGCCACGCCG
>JACCYG010000051.1 GCA_013696595.1 Actinomycetota bacterium
ATCCTCGACACGTCCTTCGTCGTCCTCAAACGGCTGAAGTACCGGCGGCCGCCCTGGGGCGCCGACCACAACCACTTCTACCACCGTTTCCTCCGCATCGGGTTCTCGCAGCGGCGCACGGTGATGTACCTCTACCTCTGGGCGGCGCTTCTCGCCGCGAGCGCGATCCTCGTCCGCTTCGTCCCGCCGCGCCCGCGAAAGGACTGGGATCTCGAGAACACGCTGATCGTCGGCGGCGTCGGCCTGGTCGTCCTCGCGACGTCGGTGTGGATGGTCTACACGCTCGAGATCCTGAAAGCGCGTCACCTCCGCGTGCTCGGCTTCGGCCGCTGGGCGACGCGCGAAAGCGAGCGGGAAGAGGCGGTCGAGGAAGTCCTTACCGCAGGCCCGCGCTAGCGGCCATTCGTCCCGGGCGTCACAGGGAGGGCGAGCCGGAGCAGGTCGGCCGGATCCCGTCGAACGCGGTCTCGCCACGCGCCCTTCGACTTCTTCTCGACGTCGATTTCGGCTGGGTCGTCGAGAAAGCGAAGCCGGCCTTCGCGCGCCAGCTGCTCGTCGATCGCACCGAGCCGCCCCTCGAAGATCGACCAGACCGGTGTCCCGAGGACGGCCGCCTCGCGGTTCATCGTTCCCCCGGCGGAGACGAGCAGGTCGGCGAGCGCGACGAGGCTCCGCCCGTCGACGGCGCGCCCAGGAACGACGAGGCGCGGGTAGGCGAGTGCGCGCACGGCGTGCGCCTGCTCCGGCGTTCGCGCGAGCACGACCGTTTGGGTGTTCTCGTCGGAGCTCAGCCGCTCGAGCGCGCGCGGGAGGACCGGGTTCTCGGATCCGCCGAGGTAGAGGGCGTACGAGGGCGCGGTCCGGACGACGGCCAGCGTCGAGTTGCGCGCGACCCCCAGGTCCTGGAGCACGGACTCGTCCGGCTCGAAGTCCGAGAGGTAGTACTCCTCCTTCAGGCCCGGGTAGCGAACGAGCTTCGGCGGCCGCGCGCCGTAGCGGGCGAGGCGGTCGGGTGGAATCGCGTCGGGCACGAGCACGCGCGACGCGAGGCGGCAGTTCGCATGGTGCTGGAGGACGGCCCACTCGTAGTCGAACATCGTCGTGTTCGGGACGCGGAGGAGGCGGCATGCAGGCGGCAGGTCGGTCGAGCCGTGGGCGAGCGCGCAGTCGAAGCGCCGCCCACGTGCAAAGCGCAGGAGCTGTGGAATGCGGCCGGCGGCGGCGCGGGCCTTTCCGAGCCGGTTGGCGCCGCCGTGACGGCCGAGGGCCGTGTAGGCATGGCCCCAATCGTCCAGGAGCTCGATCGTGTGCGAGAGCGGCCGCGCCGTGATCGTGACGTCGTGCCCGTCCCGCTCGAGAAGCTCGACGAGCGGCCGGAGCACGAGGACGTGCGCGGTGTTCGTGAGATCGACCCAGACGCGCATCGCGCCGGATCGTAGTCCCGGTGGTGGCCCATTCCCTCCGAAGTCGTGACAGCCTCGGCACGAACCGCGCAACAAACGCGCGTTCTCCGGCGATACGCTGATGCGTGAGCAGGGGGCGGGTCGGGACCCGAATTACCCGCGCGCGACCTCGACGATCATCTCGCCCAGGCCTCGCACAAAGTCGGCGTCAGAACGCCCATTTCCCTTCTAGGCAAGGGCTTTGCGGCTGTTACGAACTCGCCGTCGCTGATAAGCTCGCGGCCGCGTGCGATGATCGCTTCCGCAATCGCAGACCGCACATCTTTCGACCCTCTCGGGGCGGGCGCCATGCTTCTCGGCGTGCTCTTCGCCTGCGTGGGTATTGGAGCCCTCGTGGGGTGGGCTGCCGGCTCGACGGACATCGGGATCGCGATCGGCTCCGTGGTGGGGATCCCGGCCGCGATCGTCGCGGTCTTCAGCGCGTACCGAAGGGCGTTCTGATGTCCGCCTTCTTGACGCCGCGCCCGATGCCGGAGCGCCGACTACCGCTCGTCGCGGGCGGAACGGTGGTCGCTCTCGCGCTTCCGGTCTTCCTCCTCGCAGGTTGGCGGCCGCAGGGCTGGGCGCTCGGCGCCGTCCTCTGGGCCGGGAGCCAGCTGCTCGGCCTCGTTTTCGCACGAGTCGGAATCAACGAGCCGACCCTGCGCGGCTCCGGCGTCGTCGCCTTCGGGATGATGCTCCGCGGGATCCTGCTCATGCTCGTCGCCCTCGCCGTCGCAGTCACCGACCCTCACCTCGCGGTCGCCGGCGCCCTCGTCTACGCGGCGGGCTATTCCGTCGAGCTCGCGTTGAGCCTGGCCCTGTACTTCGCGGGAGAACCGAAGCGATGAGCCTTGTCCTGGCGGTCGAGGAGTTCAGCCCCGAGCACGAGTTCGTGCTCGACCCGTGGGTCCCCTTCGAGCTCGGCCCGATCGACCTGTCGATCAACAAGGCCGTCGTCTATCTCTGGCTCGGCGGACTCGTGACGATCCTGTTCGGGGTCTGGTTCATGCGCTTCGGGCTCTCTCTGCGTCCGAGTCGGCGCCAGACTACGGGTGAAAGCCTCTACGACGCGCTTCAGGGCCAGATCGCGGAAGGCAACCTTCCGAGCCGCGCGATCGGCCGTTGGTTCCCGTACGTCGCCTCGCTCTTCCTCTTCATCTGGATCCTGAACCTGATCGGCTTCATCCCGCTTCCGATCTCGAGCGAGAAGTTCCACGCCTTCGGGCTCGACCTTCCGACCTGGGGGATCTACGCGGCGACCGCGAACCTGAGCGTCACGCTCGCGCTCGCCTTCATCACGTTCGGCGCCACGCACGTCGAGGGCGTTCGGTACAACGGCCCGGTCGGTTATTTCAAGAGCTGGATCCCGGCCGGCGCTCCCAAGCCGCTGCTGGGGCTGATCGTCCCGCTCGAGGTGATCTCGCAGTTCATGCGCCTCGTCTCGCTCTCCGTGCGTTTGTACGCGAACATGCTCGCCGGCCACATGCTCTTCCTCGTCATGATCGGCCTCATCTTCATCTTCTCGTCCTATTACCTGATCGTCCCGTCCATCCTCTTCGGGACGGTCGTCTACATCTTCGAGGTCGCGATCGTCGTGACGATCCAGGCCTTCGTCTTCGCGCTCTTGTCGGCGATCTACATCGGCGGCGCCATCGAACCGGAACACTGAAAGGGAGGGACACGTTGGACATCGTTCTTGCAGCGACCAGTGACGAAGGGCTCGCCAGCCTGGGGAAGGCGATCGCCTTCGGCGTCGGCGTGGGGCTCGGCGCCGTCGGAGCCGGAATCGGCATCGGCAACATCTTCGGCTCGATGATTCAGGCCGTCGCCCGCCAACCCGAGCTTCGCGGCGAGCTCACGGGCATCCAGTGGCTCGGGTTCGCTCTCACCGAGGCGGTCGTGTTCTACGCGCTTCTTGGCGGGCTGCTCGCGTACGTCCTCGTTTAATGGCGACCCCCATCCCCGCATCTCGCACTCTCCGGCGCGCTGCAAAGCGGCGTCACGCGTCGTCCTCAGTCGCGCTCGTAGCCTCCGGCTACAAGCGCTCCCTGCGTCCTAGCCTGACTTGCTTTTCGCGGCCGGAGAGCACGATCTGCGTGGACGGTGATCGCTGATGGCTATCGGGCTCCTTCTCGCGCAGGAAGAAGGCGGCGGCGGCGATGCGCTGATCGACGTCGTGCCTGGGCTCATGATCTGGACGATCATCACATTCCTGATCGTGCTGTTCGTTCTGCGCAAGCTCGCCTTCGGCCGGATCCAGGCCCTGATCGACGAGCGGCGCGAGCGGATCCGCCAGGCGCTCGACGAAGCGGACAAGGCGCGCGAGGAGGCGCGTCAGCTTCGCGAGATCACGAGGCAGGAGCGCGAGGAGGCAAAGGCCGAGCGCGACAAGATGTTCGAGGAGACACGCCGGCAGGGCCAAGAGCAGTTCCGCCGGGCGCGCGAGGAGGCGGCAGCCGATCTCGAGCGGCGGCTCGAGGAGAACCAACGGGCGCTCGAGGCCGAGAACCGGAAGTTCAGGGAGCAGATCCGTCGTGACGTCGTCGAGCTCACGCTGCTCGCCTCCGAGAAGGTGACGAAGAAAACACTCGACGACGCCGACCAGCGCCGTCTGATCGACGAGACCGTCAAGGAGATCGACGTCGCGCGGCTTGCCTCCGACGGCGACCGGTAATGGCGGTCGCCCACCGGATCTACGCGGAGGCCCTTCTCGGCGCGGCGAAGGAGGCCAAGCGCGTCGACGAGGTGCGCGAGAACTTCGCCACCTTCGCCGCCTCACTCGAAGAGTCGCCCGAGCTCCGCAACCTTGTCCGAAACCCGCAGATCGAGACGCGCGCCAAGAAAGAGGTCCTCGAGGCCGTTCTCGACGGTGCTGACGAGGTGTTCCTCAACTTCATTCTCCTCACTGCCGACAAGAACCGAGTCGGCGAGCTGGAGGAGGTCTACGAGGAATGGGAGCGCTTGCTCGCGGAGGAGGAGAAGATCCTCGCGGTCGAGCTGACGACCGCGGTCGAGCTCTCGGACGCCGAGGCCGCGAAGATCGTGAAGCAGATCGAGGAATCGGCCGGCCGTCGCGTGGAAGCGACCCGGTCCGTCGACCCGGATCTGATCGGCGGTCTTGTCCTGCAAGCGGGGTCGCTCCGCCTCGACGCCAGCGTCCGCGGCCGCTTGAGCGAGCTCCGCGAGGAGCTTCTGGCCACCGGTTAGCGGCCGACTCGTCAGCACTTAAAAACCGCCCACAGCGTCTGGTCTCCTGCCCGACCGAGCCATGCCCCCCGCAACCGGTTCCTCCGCCGGTCGGCGATGCTCATCTTCATTCTGGCCGCTCTTGGTCTCGGCGCTGTGGCGTCGCCGCGCGGTTCGGTCTGCTACCCGCCCGTCGCGTTCTACGTGAACAGGCAATCGGGCGCCGCCCGTAGCTCGCGGCCGTGGTGCGCGGGGGAAGCCTCAATACGTCGACGTGCTGGAGCTCCTCGTCCCGCCACTGGGGCCTCGCGCGTCTCCGCCGCGCGCGCTGGTACACGTTCACGCTCCACGTCAAGTGGTCTTCGAATCCGTCCGTGGGCTTCGTCGAGGTCTGGCTGAACGGCCGCAAGGTCGTGCCGAAGCGGCAGACGCGACGCTGTACAACGGCCAGTTCGCCTACGTGAAGCAGGGGGTTGTACCGGAGCTCGCCCGGCAGGAAGCACGTCGTCTACCACGACGGCCTCCGGCGCTACCGGCCGTAGGCAGTTCCACACTGATCGGCGCTCCTCCCGCTGAACCGATCCGCACGGCCGGACGAATGCCCCGTGCACACGACGAAGTTGTGCAGGGGGAAGCTTAGGGGGGAATCGGTGCTGCGTATCTCCTTGGGCGCCCGTGCACGACGGACCCAAGGAGGTCAACGCTATGTCCGAAGGGCACGAAAGGAGCGACCCGGAGCGAACCGGAGCGCTCGAGGAGCTGACGCGCGACCCGTCGTCGCGCAAGCGGTTTCTCAAGATGATGGGAGGCGGCGTCGCTGCCTCGAGCGCCTTCGCGGTCGTGCTGGCCGCGTGCGGCGGTGACGAGGACGGCGGCGGCGGCGGCGGCGCGGGAACGCAAGCCGGCGGTGCCGGAACGTCCACGGCGGAGCAGACGGGGTCCGGAGACCTCAAGATCGTCAACTACGCGCTGACGCTCGAGTACCTGGAGGCCGATTTCTACGCCGAGGTCGTCGGGAGCGGTCTCTTCATGGGAGCGCAGCTCGACCTGATCAAGACGATCGGCGAGCACGAGGAGGCCCACGTGGAGGCGCTCATATCGACCGTCGAGCAGCTTGGCGGTACGCCCGCGGAGAAGCCGAAGACGAAGTTCCCGCTCGAGAGCGCCCAGAGCGTCCTCGAGCTTGCCGCGACGGTCGAGAACCTCGGCGCCGCGGCGTACCTCGGGCAGGCGGGGAGGATTCAGAGCAAGGAAATTCTCGCCGCGGCCCTCTCGATCCACACGGTCGAAGCGCGCCATGCCTCGGCCCTGAACACCCTGACCGGTAAGTCCGCGACGCCGGACGGCGCCTTCGCGAAGCCCGCCTCGATGGACGAGGTGCTTCCGAAGGTCAAGCCGTTCATCGTCAGCTGAGCGGATGAGAGAGAAAGGAAACGACATGGCTGATTCGAAACTCGCGGTGCCCCAGTTGGCGGCCGTCGAGATCAATGGAATGACGCGAAGCTCGCTCCTCCTGCGCGGCGCGCTCGCGGCCGGGGCCGTCTACGGTGCGGGCGCGATCTCGCCCTTCGTCGGCAAGGCCCTCGCCCAGAGCGACGGCGACGTGGAGGTTCTGAACTTCGCGCTCACGCTCGAGTTCCTCGAGGCCGAGTTCTACGTCAAGGGCCAGAGCCTGAAGCTCGGTTCCGACGCGATGGCCCTCGCGCAGGAGTTCGGGGGGCACGAGCAGGAGCATGTAGACGCGCTCACCTCGACGATCAAGGACCTGGGGGGAACGCCGGCCGCAAAGCCGACCTTCAAGTTCCCGATCAAGGACGAGGAGAGCTTCCTCGATCTGGCTCAGACGCTCGAGGACACGGGGGTCAGCGCCTACAACGGAGCCGCGCCGTCGATTCAGTCGACGGACGTCCTCGCAGCCGCCGGCTCGATCGTCCAGATCGAAGCCCGGCACGCCGCCGCGATCCGGCTGCTCACGGAGCAGAACCCGGCGCCGGACGCCTTCGACAAGGCGCTGGAGATGCAGGCGGTCCTCTCGGCGGTGAAGCCGCTCATCAAGGCGTAGCCCGGGAGCACTCGAAAGCCCGGGGGTGCGGTGCCAAGGCCGCGCCCCCGGGATCCAATCGATCAGCGAACGAAAGGTGACGACATGCCCGGTTTCATGGGATGGCAAGGATTTCTGGTTCTAGCGCTCGTGCTGCTGCTCGTCTTCGGGCCCAAGCGGCTGCCCGAGATGGGACGGTCGGTCGGGCGCGGCATGCGCGAGTTCAAGGACTCGATCGCCGGCGACGACAAGGGCGACGAGGCGCTGGCCGTCCTCGCGACGGAGGCCGGCGCGTACGTCGAGGCACCGGCCGACGTCGAGCGCGTCGCTCGGTAGGAGCGGACCGTTGGCCCGCCTTCCGAAGCGCCTTGGCCACGGCGAGAGCGTCGACCTCGTCTCGCATCTCGACGAGCTCCGAACGCGACTGATCGTCTCGCTCGGCGCGGTCGCCGTGGCCTTCGCATTCACGTATGCGTTCCGGAAAACCATCATCGAATGGCTGCGGGCGCCCGTGCCGGGGAACTTCGAGCTGACGACGCTCTCCCCGGCCGAGCCCTTCACGACGTCCTTCACCGTCGCGCTCTACGCGGCCATCGCGATCGCGATCCCGATCCTCGTCTGGCAGATCTGGGGCTTTCTCGCGCCCGCGTTCGAGGAGCGAAGCCAGCACACGGTCGTCCGGCTGGTGGCGACGGCGACCTTCCTGCTCGCGTGCGGCATGGCCTTCGCCTACTGGGTCGTCCTTCCGAACACGGTCGACTTCCTGATCGGATTCGACTCGGAGCTTTACGACACTCAGCTCCGAGCGAGCGAGTATTTCTCGTTCGCGGCAACGCTCATCCTCGCGGTCGGGGTGATCTTCGAGCTTCCCGTCTTCATCCTCGGGCTCGTACGGCTGGGCGTTCTCACCTCGGCTCGCCTACGCCGCAACCGCCGGATCGGGATGGGGATCGCGCTCATCGGCGTCGTCCTGCTGCCGGGCGTCGAGTTCGTCTCCATGGCCCTGCAGGCAGCGCCCGTTCTCGTCCTCTTCGAGGCCTCGATCTGGCTGGCCGTCTTCTTCGAGAAGCGCTGGCGCGCCGCCGGCGTCTTCGCTCGAGCCGTGCCCCAAGCCGGCGCGTAGATCGGTCCGGGTAGGTCGACGGGCGCTATCCTCCCGCCCTGACAGGCCCGCACGTCCGACCGCGTCCCGGCCGAGGAGTTGCTGTGAAGATTCGCCCGGAGGAAATCACCTCGATCCTGAAGCAGCGGATCGAAGAGTACGACGTCGCGACCGATCTCGCCGAGGTCGGAACCGTTCTCCAGGTGGGCGACGGCCTCGCCCGCGTCTACGGGCTCGAGAGCTGTATGGCCATGGAGATGCTCGAGCTCGAGCACGGTGTCACGGGCATCGCGTTCAACCTCGAAGAAGACAACGTCGGAAGCCCGCTCTTCGGAGACTGGGAGCTCGTGACCGAGGGGCAGCCCGTTAAGCGAACGGGAAAGGTCGTAAGCGTCCCGGTCGGCGACGAGCTCGTGGGCCGGATCGTCAACCCGCTCGGCCAGCCGCTCGACGGCGCGGGTCCGATCAAGACGGACGAGACGCGCCCGCTCGAGTGGAAGGCGCCGGGCGTAATCGAGCGCCAGCCCGTGAAGGAGCCTCTTCAAACCGGGATCAAGGCGATCGACTCGATGATCCCGATCGGCCGCGGCCAGCGCGAGCTCGTGATCGGCGACCGCTCCACCGGCAAGAGCGCCATCCTGATCGACACGATCCTGAACCAAAAAGGCCAGGACCTGATCTGCGTGTACGTGGCCATCGGCCAGAAGGCCTCGACCGTCGCGCAGGTCTACGAGCGGCTCAAGGATGAGGGCGCGATGGACTACACGATCATCGTGACTGCGTCGGCAGTGGAAGCGGCGCCGATCAAGTGGATGGCCCCGTTCGCCGGCTGTGCGATGGGCGAGCACTTCCTCTATTCCGGCCGCCATGCGCTTTGCATCTACGACGACCTGTCGAAGCACGCCGACGCGTATCGCCAGATGTCGCTCCTCTTGCGGCGCCCGCCCGGGCGGGAGGCCTTCCCGGGGGACGTCTTCTACCTCCACTCGCGCCTGCTCGAGCGGGCGTGCAAGCTCTCGGACG
>JACCYG010000053.1 GCA_013696595.1 Actinomycetota bacterium
CCGGCTCGCGTGCTCCTGGAACCTGCACGCAGGTCGCGATGCCGTCATCGAGGCGAGCTTCTACGGAAGCAACGGCGCCGTCTCCGTCCGGAACGTGGGCGGCTCCTTCTACGACTTCCGGTGCGAACGGCTGCGTGGCACGAGCACCGAGCTCCTCGTCGAGCCGCCGGACGACTGGTCCGGCCGGGCCGCCGTCGACTGGGCGCGACGTCTGGCCGCCGGTGAGTGCTTCGACGCGGACGCCGAGGAGTACGTGCGCGTGGCTGCCCTCCTCGATCGGATCTACGGCCGATGAGGGTGCTGATGACGGCCGACACTGTCGGCGGCGTCTGGACGTACGCGCTCGATCTTGCCGACGCGCTCGCGCCTCACGGCGTCGAGGTTCAGCTCGCGACGATGGGAAGGCTGCCGGACGGCGAGCAGCGCGCGGCGGTCGATTGCTCGGCCGTCGCGGGGTTGTACGAGTCGGGCTACGCGCTCGAGTGGGAGGACGATCCCCGGGACGATGTCGACCGCGCCGGCGCGTGGCTGCTCGAGCTGGCGGACGAGCTGCGCCCCGACATCGTCCACCTGAACGGCTACGTCCACGCGAACCTGAGCTGGCCCGCACCTGTTGTCGTCGCGGCGCACTCCGATGTGCTGTCGTGGTGGCGCGCGGTTCGGCGGACGCCCGCGCCCGCGTCGCTGGCGCGCTATCGAGACCGCGTCGCTGCGGGGCTGCGGCACTCGAATGCGGTGTGCGCTCCCACACAGGCCGTCCTGGACGATCTCGCAGCGAGCTACGCCTTCGAGGCGCGGTGCGAGGTCGTGCCGAACGGCCGGGCGGCACGTGCAACGGCCCGCGTCGCCAAAGAGCAGCTCGTCGTCGGGCTCGGCCGCTTCTGGGATGAGGGAAAGAACGTCGCGGCTCTGCAGCGGATCGCGGCTCGGGCGCCATGGCCGGTGCTCCTCGCCGGGCCTGGCTCTCCACTCGGTCGCATCTCCTCGGAGGAGACGGCATCCCTCCTCGCCCGTGCCTCGATCTTCGTCTCGCCTGCCCGGTACGAGCCGTTCGGCCTCGCGGCGCTCGAGGCCGCTCAGGCCGGCTGCGCGCTCGTGCTCGGCGACATCGCCTCGCTCCGGGAGGTTTGGGGCGACGCGGCGGCTTACGCCTCTCCCGACGACGACGAGGCGATCCTGGCCGCAGTTTGCGATCTCTGCGCGAATCGGGATCGCCGGCTCGACCTGGCCGCTCGGGCCCAACGGCGTGCGTCGCGGTACACGCCCGAGGCGATGGCGGCCGGGATGCGAGCGCTTTACACGAGAGTGCTCGCGCAGACACCGGTCGCGGCTGAGGCGGTCGCGTGAGGATCGTCCTCTTCGTCCACTCCCTCGTCTCCGACTGGAACCACGGGAACGCGCACTTCCTCCGCGGGATCGTCCGCGAGCTCCGAGCACGGGGCCACGAGCCGGTCGTCTACGAGCCGGAGGACGGCTGGAGTCGCACGAACCTTCTTCGCGGGCAGGTCACGGCGCTCGAGGACTTCGCGGCGGCGTTCCCGGGCCTGACGAGCCGCACGTACGGCCGCGAGCTCGATGTCGAAGAGGCGCTCGACGGCGCGGACGTCGCCATCGTCCACGAGTGGAACGAGCCATGGCTCGTGAGTGGCGTCGGCCGCAGCGGCGTCCACTCCCTCTTCCACGACACGCATCACCGGGCGGTGACCGCGCCAGCCGAGATGCGCCGCTACGACCTCTCCGGCTACGCCGGCGTCCTCGCATTCGGCGAAGCGGTCGCGGATGTCTACCGAAAGCGCGCTTGGCACGATCGCGTCTGGGTCTGGCACGAGGCGGCGGACGTCGCATTGTTCCGCCCGCTACGGCGGGCGAAGCAGGCAGACCTCATCTGGATCGGCAACTGGGGCGACGGCGAGCGGTCGGCCGAGCTGAGACGGTTCCTGCTCGAGCCCGCGCGCCGGCTCGCACTCAGCGGGACGCTGCACGGCGTCCGCTATCCGGCGAGGTCGCTCGCAGCCATCGCCCGCTCCGGGCTCCGCTACGGAGGCTGGCTACCGAACCATCGCGCGCCGCACGCGTTCGCCCGTCATCGCGTGACCGTGCACGTGCCGCGTAGACCCTACGTCGAGGCGCTTCCGGGCATCCCCACGATCCGCCCTTTCGAGGCGCTCGCCTGCGGGATCCCGCTCGTCTCGGCGCCGTGGGAGGACGCCGAGGGCCTCTTTGCGCCGGGTGAGGACTACCTCGTCGCTCGCAACGGCGGTGAGCTGGAGCGGCACCTGCGCGAGGTTCTCCGCGACGAGTCGCTCGCCCGAGAGCTCGCGCGCCGGGGTCGGCGCACGATCCTCGAACGCCATACGTGCGCCCACCGCGTCGACGAGCTGCTCTCGATCCTGGGCGACCTCGGGATCGCAGCGGAGGAGAGCGCGGCAGCATGAGAATCGCGATCTTCGGCTCGTCACTCGTGTCCTCCTACTGGAACGGCGCCGCGACGTACTACCGCGGGATCGTGCGGGCTCTGGCCGAGCGCGGCCACGACGTCGTCTTCCTCGAGCCCGACGCCTACGAGCGGCAGCAGAACCGCGACATCGAAGACCCGTCCTGGGCGGAGGTGGTCGTGTGGGAGCCGTCGGCGGACCGCGCGCGGGAGCTCGTGCGCTCGGTCGCAGGCTTCGATGTCGCGGTTCTGCTG
>JACCYG010000068.1 GCA_013696595.1 Actinomycetota bacterium
GGATGTTGAACAAGTCCGGATGGGCCTTCTCGATCTCGTCGAGGAGGACGACCGAGTAGGGCTTGCGGCGCACGGCTTCGGTGAGCTGGCCGCCCTCGTCGTAGCCGATGTAGCCCGGAGGCGAGCCGACGAGCCGGGACACGGAGTGCTTCTCCATGTACTCCGACATGTCGACCTGGATCATCGCGTCCTCGTCGCCGAACAGGAACTCGGCAAGCGTGCGCGCGAGCTCGGTCTTCCCGACGCCCGAGGGGCCGAGGAAGATGAACGAGCCGGTAGGGCGCTTCGGGTCCTTGATTCCCGCGCGCGCGCGGCGGATCGACTTGGAGACGGCCGTGATCGCCTCTTCCTGGCCGATGACCCGCTTGTGGAGCTCCTCCTCCATCCGGATCAGCTTCTGCGTCTCCGCCTCGGTCAGCTTGAAGACCGGAATGCCGGTCCACATCGAGACGATGTCGGCGATCTCCTCCTCGCCGATCTGCGGCTGCTCGCCGTTCTCCTCGCTCCGCCACTTCTCCTCGAGCTCGCGGCGCTTCTGCGTGAGCTTGCGCTCCTTGTCGCGCAGGTTCGCGGCCTTCTCGAACTCCTGGGCCTCGATCGCCGACTCCTTGTCCTGGCGGACCTTCTCGATCTCGTCTTCGAGCTCGCGGTAGCGCGGCGGCGCGGTCATCGTCTTGATCCGCATCCGCGACGCGGCCTCGTCGATCAGGTCGATCGCCTTGTCGGGCAAGTGACGGTCCTGGATGTAGCGGTCGGCGAGGGTCGCCGCGGCGTGGAGCGCGTCCTCCGTGATCGTGCAGCGGTGGTGCGCCTCGTAGCGGTCGCGCAGGCCGCGGAGGATCTGGACGGTGTCGTCGACCGAGGGCTCGTCGACCTTGATCTGTTGGAAGCGGCGCTCGAGCGCGGCGTCGCGCTCCAGGTACTTTCGGTACTCGTCGAGCGTGGTCGCGCCGATCGTCTGCAGCTCGCCACGCGCGAGTGCCGGCTTCAGGATCGAGGCCGCGTCGATCGCGCCCTCGGCGGCGCCGGCCCCGACGAGGTTATGGAGCTCGTCGATGAAGAGGATGATGTCGCCGCGCTGGGTGATCTCCTTCATCACCTTCTTCAGGCGCTCCTCGAACTCGCCGCGGTACTTCGAGCCCGCGACCAGGGCGGCGAGGTCGAGCGTGTAGATCTGCTTGTTCTTGAGGAGCTCCGGCACCTGGTTCGAGCTGATGCGCGCGGCGAGCCCCTCGACGACGGCCGTCTTGCCGACGCCCGGCTCGCCGATCAGCACCGGGTTGTTCTTCGTGCGGCGCGAAAGGATCTGCATGACGCGCTCGATCTCGACCTGGCGGCCGACGACCGGATCGAGCTTGCCCTCGGCCGCGAGCTTCGTGAGGTTGCGGCCGAACTGGTCGAGGAGCTTGGAGCTCTTGGACTTCTCGGGCGCCGCTCCTCCGGCCTGCTGGCGGCGGCCGGGCCCGGAGAGCATCCGGATGATCTCGTTGCGAATCTTCTCGGCGTCCGCGTCGAAGTCGAGCAGGATACGCGCGGCTACTCCCTCGTTCTCGCGCACGAGCCCGAGCAGGATGTGCTCCGTACCGATGTAGTTATGGCCGAGCGAGAGCGCCTCGCGAAGTGCGAGCTCGAGGACCTTCTTCGCGCGCGGGGTGAAAGGGATCTGGCCGGTCGTGACCTCGTCCCCCTGGCCGACGATGCGAGCGACCTGCGCCCGGACCTCCTCGACGGTGATGTCGAGGCTCTCGAGCACGCGCGCGGCGAGACCCTCCTCCTCGCGGAGGAGCCCGAGCAGGATGTGCTCGGTGCCGATGTAGTTGTGCTTCAGGGCGCGTGCCTCGTCCTGGGCGAGGACGACGACCTGTCTTGCGCGTTCAGTGAAGCGTTCGAACAACGCTCAACATCCTTTCCGGTCGCTCGGGCGTCCTATGGTACCGAACCGGTCGGGAGGCACAGCGCACTCCATCGGGTCCGTATCGGCTCCGCGCACGTTACGCAACAGACTCACTTTCATCGGCACTCTCTTTTCCCATTCGCACGCGGAGACCAGCCGGTTTTCCCAGAGGCCTGGTGTTTCAGCCAGGCCTCCCTCCGCTGAGAGTCGTATCCGGTTTCTTAGCGGAACCGCAACAGAGCCAATTTCCGAGGCCCTCCAGGCGCCTCGGTAGGGTGCCGCCGTGGCGCTCGAGACGACCCTCCTCCCACGCGGGCCGTACTCGCTCGAGCTGAGCGCGCGCCGGGCGAGCGACGCCACGCGCCTCTACCGCGACGGGTACCTGACAGTCGTCTTCGAGGCGGGCGGCGCACCCGTTCTCGCGCGGGTTTGGCAGTGGCGCGACGCGCAGATCGGCCTTCGCGTCGAGACGTGCGGAGACGAGACAGAGGCGCTCGAC
>JACCYG010000075.1 GCA_013696595.1 Actinomycetota bacterium
GTCCTCTACATCGTCGCGCAGAGCGTGCATCGCGGGCGGGCCGCAGGACTCGTCTCGATGCTCGGGATCCAGGTAGGCGGCTTCGTTCACGTCACCGCGGCTGCCCTTGGCCTTTCGTCTCTCCTCGTCTCGTCGGCGGTGGCGTTCGACGTCGTCAGGTACGCCGGCGCCGCCTACCTCGTCTTCCTCGGCACGCGGCGCCTGCTCGGCAGAGACGATCAAGCGAACGTTCGGATCGAGGAGAAGCGTGAGCTCGGCCTCCTCTTCCGCCGCGGGATCGTCGTCAACGTCCTGAATCCCAAGACCGCGCTCTTCTTCTTCGCGTTCCTGCCGCAGTTCGTGGATCCGCAGGTGACCGCTCCGGCCCTCCAGATCGCGTTCCTCGGGCTCCTTTTCATCGCGATCGCCCTGATCTCGGACGGTGCATACGCGCTCGCCGCGGGAGCGTTGGGTGGCTGGCTCCGACGGAGCCGAGGGTTCGTCGCTCTCGAGCGATACGTCTCGGGGACCGTCTTCCTCGGTCTCGGTCTCGCGGCGGCGCTCGGCGGGTCGAGGCGAGCCGCCTAGAAGAGAGGCCGGGCTTACCCAGCCTCTCTCAATCGATCGCCGCGTCAATACGAACACATGTTCGCATAGGACTAGAGTGCCGTTTCCGCGGCACGCCGCCTCCCGGCGCCAGCGAGAGCTCAAAGCCGCTCTAGAGAACGCGTAGCAGCAGGATGACCAGAAGAACGATCAGGATGATTCCGATGATGCCGCCTACGTACATCTCACCCTCCCCTTTGACAGTTATCGGACGAGCGGTTTCTACCGCACAGGCACGGGTAACGAACCTATCGGGGCGGCAGCGAGAGAGGAGGTCACATGACGAGCGATCTTTGGACCTACCGTGAGGAAACATCGCGTCCCGGCGGAACAGCCGTAAACGCGACAGGCGGAACTGACCTCGTCGGGTTCTCCGTCGAGGCGATCGACGGCGGTATCGGCAAGGTCGATGAGGCTTCGAACGACGTCGGAGCGAGCTACATCGTCGTCGACACCGGGCCCTGGATCTTCGGCAAGAAGGTGCTGCTGCCGGCGGGCCTCGTGCGTGAGGTCGACCTCGACTCGGAAACGGTTTTCGTCGACCGCTCCAAGGACGAGATCAAGGACTCACCAGAGTTCGACCCGGACACGTACCGCGACGAGGCGTATCGCGCCCAGGTCGGCGGTTACTACGAGGGGGCGGGCAAGTCCACCGCGCCGCAGACGACGGCTCCTAGCGAGGAGGAGCGCGGCCGCCTCTAGCCCCAGAACCCCTAGCCCGGGAGCGGACAAACGCTGCCCCTCTTCACCGCTCCCGGGCCCCGTTCGATCGGCCGGACGCAGCCGTCGCATCCAGTCCTTCAACTCAGTGCCGCGCGCCTCGTGCGGTTGGTAAATCCCGCCGCTGGGGAATCCTTAGGCCCACTGCGGCATGAGGGTCATGTTAAGCCACCAAACGAAGCTCGCTAGCCTCGCCTGCCTGCTTGAGCGGGCGGGCTGTCGCGTCAGCCCAGTGGGAGCCCGCACGCTTTTCGTCTCGCTCCCGCAGGCCGAGACGGGCGAGTCAGCCGGTGCGCAAGTAGACGCGTACCTAGCCGTGTGGCAACGCGGTCAGGCTCGGCGAGGTGCACGGATCCGGGTAGAGCGCGGTGTCTAACGGGTGGACAGGACCACTGTTTGAGAGCTTCGGGTCCGCGCGACCGGACCCGGCATACTGGCTCGGTCGCTGCGAGGGGTTTCGCGTCGAATCCTCTGACAAGCGCCTGGGCGTCGTCGAGAGCGTGGTGTTCGGAAGCAAGGTCGACGTGCCCGACCTTCTCGTCGTTCGCGGTGGGCTTTTCGGGAACAAGCGACTCCGCATCAGGGCGACCGACGTCGAGGCAGTGCTTCCGCGCGAGCGGCGCGTCCTCGTTCGCTGGACGGCGGCGTCCAAAGACCCGGCCTGGCCTCCTGCCTAAACCCTGCTACCCGTTCACTACAGGAAATCCCTCAAACGAGGGAAGGAGTCAGCCCTCCATCGCCGGGATACTTGGGCCTGTCCTGACAGTCCCGGTCTACGGCGTTACGGGGGGACGGATAGA
This sequence comes from Actinomycetota bacterium, assembly GCA_013696595.1. Taxonomy (GTDB): domain Bacteria; phylum Actinomycetota; class Thermoleophilia; order Gaiellales; family Gaiellaceae; genus JACCYG01. The sequence goes on from JACCYG010000075.1 coordinate 2,106, forward strand.
CGCGTGCCTAGCGGCCTGGGGATGGTCGTGGGGAGCGTACCGGCGGTGATGCGGCGGCCGCCTGTACCCGCTCGCACCCTGCCCCCTGCTAACGCGGGAGGGCAGGGGCGGCGGGTGGAAAGCGCCCGGCTAAGCAGAACGGGACTGCTATTTGCCGAAAGGCGTCGCCGGCGCGCTCATCGGCATCCTCCGAGGAGAGTCGCCCGCACCGTCACCACGAGCGCGCGCGCGAGCCTGATGAGCTTCTTCTCGTCGCTCACCATCGCCTCACGGCAGCTTGTACTTCGCCCGCACCTGTCGGCTCGAGCCAGCCCGGTTCGAGATCGGGTTCGGCGAGCTCCGGCCACCCGCGCAGCCGGCGCATTGCGTTCGTCTCCTCGTGCTCGCGCCGCATCCGCACCTGGCGCGCCGCGAAGCGCTCGCGCTCCTCGTCGTCGAGCGCCGGACGTGCCAGGCGCCGGCGCTCGCGCTCCGCTTCCGCCCGACACTCGCGGCAGACGCGGCGGCCACGAGAGAACGTCTCGAGTCGCCGGCGCCTTCCGCAGTTTTCGCAGGTTCTCACGGCAGTAGGG
>JACCYG010000106.1 GCA_013696595.1 Actinomycetota bacterium
CGCGTGGCGCGTGCCCGCGACCGCGCCGAGCCGCTCGAAGGCCGCCCGCGCGGCCTCGAGCTCGAGGACGGCGCTGTCCTGGTCGTTGTCCGCGACATACGCCGACGCGAGGAGCATCCGCAGCTCGGCGGTTTCGTAGGGCGCATCGATCGATTGCCACCGGCGGAGCGCCTCGCGGCTTGCGCGCACCGCTCCGCCTGTATCGCCTTGGCCGAGCGCCAGCCGCGCACGCGCGGACCCCGCGGTTGCCCGGAGGGCATCAGAGCCGTACTTCTCCGCAATCGCCTCGAGCTCCTCGGTGGCGCCCCCGGCCTTTTCCAGGTCGCCCGCCGCAACGGCTATCTCGACGTGGGCCGGGAGAAGCCGCGCGCGATAGAGGTCGCGCGACTCGTCCGCGAGCGCGCGGTCGATGCAGGAGCAGGCGCTCTGCGTCTTTCCCTCCGCCAGGCGCAGAAGCGCGAGTCCCGGCTGCGGATCACGGCCGAGCTCGTGCGCCTGTTTGAACGCCTTCTCGGCGGCGCTCAGGTCGCCGGCTCGCAGCCGGATCTCTCCAAGCTCGTAGAAGGCCTCGGCGGCGTAGCTGACGTTGAACTCCCGGAGCTCGTCGCAGGCTCGCCGTGCCTCGACCTCCGCCCCCGGCCAGTCGCCCTGGACGAGCATGACTGACGCTCGGTAGACGCGGCACATGCCGGGGAACCCGGCGATCGACTGGCGGTCGCACCAGCGCTTGGCCGCCTCCGTCCAATCGCCCGCCCGCCGGTAGTCCGCGAGCTCCTTGCACGTTGTAATCGTGTTGCAGTAAATGACGCCGGTCTCGTACGGGCGAAGCTCACCGGAGACGGCCCCGACCGTCGCCTCGTCGATCAACGCCATCCCTTCGTCCACGTTGCCGATGGCGACGAGCGCGCGACCCTGGTCTTGGAGCGCGACTGCCTGGAGCTCCCGATCGCCGAACTTGGTCCCGAGCTCGAGCGCCTGCCGACCGTGCTCGAGCGCTTTCTCGTAGTCGCCCGCGCCCTCGTGGGCGAGAACAGCGCGCAGCCGCTGGAGCCATCCATGCTCCAGGCACTCCGGCTCTTCGGCGAGGAGACGCTCCGCACGGCTGATCCAACCTGCTCCGATCGACGACGAGCCCTTTGCGAAGTAATCCTTCGCAAGTGCCATCGCGACGATCGCCGCGCGCCGCGCGTTTCCGTCCTCCCTGTACGACGCGAACGCGCGCTCACGCGCGGCGATGCAGGCGTCGAGGCGACCGGTCCACCAACCCGCCTCGCCGAGCCGCTCGAGATCCGCCGGCGAGAGCTCGTCCCCTTCGGTGTCCGCTCTCACGAGAAGCTCGAAGCCCTCGTGCCACGCGTAGCGCGCGATCGCCTCGCGGCCGGCCTCGAGGGAGCTTTCCGCCGCTTGTGTCACCAGATCAGCGCCACTCGATCGAGACGAGCTCGGTAGGGTCGCTCAGCCCCTTCAGCTGCTCCGTTCCGCGCTCGCTTACCCCAAACGGAAGCGCCGTGGCGGCGACGGTCTCGCGGCTCGCGAGAATGTCCCCGGCGCCGGCGAGCGCACCGATCCGCGCCGCAGCATGCACACCGACGCCGCCGTAATCGTGGTCGCCGTGGGCGAACGCCGGCGCGCTGTGGACGCCTACGCGGACGTCCGGTGCGTAGCCTGAATGCTCCTCGAGCGCGCGCTGGACGGCGACAGCCGCGTCCACGGCCGGGCCGGGGGCCTCGAACGCCACGAAAAATCCGTCGCCCGTCTGCTTCACGACTTCGCCGCCGTGCGAGGCAAAGATCTCCTGCAGCGTGCGATCGTGCCATTTCAGGACCTTTTCCCACTTCTGCGCGCCGATCGCCTCGGCGGCGCGTGTCGAGTCGACGATGTCCGTGAAGAGAAATGTCCGCCGAAGGGGCGTGTCGCCGAGCAGCTCGCCCGCACGCTGCACATCCCGTGTCGCGCCAAGACGCATGAAGGCGTTCCTCGCATGCACAAGCTCGACGCGCGCCTCGTCCTCTTCGTCCTGCAGGCGGTACGCCAATCCGAGCAGGACGCGGGTGCGTGCGAGCTCGTAGGGAGCACCCACTTCCGTCCAGAGCCTGGCCGCCGCGCGTAGTCGCTGCAGGGCCTCGCTGCCGTCCCGCTCGGCCAGCGCGACCGCTCCCCACCCGGCCTGTGCGGACGCGTCGAGGGCGGCCGTGCGGCATTCGCTGGACTTGAACGTTTCCGCCACGTGCTCCAGCTCGGCAGCGGCGGCCCTCGCAGTCGGAAGGTCGCCGGCGGCGAGCGCGATCTCGATCTGCGCCGGCAGGAGCTTCGCACGCGCGAGGTGGTCGCTCGTCTGCTCGGCGAGGGCACGTTCGATCGATCGCGCGGCCCGATCGACTCGACCGTGCGCGAGGCGGAGAAGTGCGACTCCCGGCTGCACGTCGCGTCCGAGCTCGCGCGCCTGCTCGAACGCCTCCTCGGCCGCCTGGAGATCGCCCTGGAGCAGATGGATCTCGCCGAGCTTGTACAAAGCCGCGCCCGCCGTCTTCGGATGGATGTCGCGAAGCTCTTCCCAGGCTCGGCCGAGCTCTTCCGTCGCGGTGTCCCACGCCCCGCGCAGTTGGAGCACTTCACCGCGGTAGATCCGGCACTCGCCGGGGAAGCCGATCGTGGTGCACTGGCTGAACCAGCGTTGGGCGGCATCCGTCCACTCGGCCGCGCGGCCGAAGTCCGCGAGATCGCGGCACGTCTCGATCGTGTTGCAGTAGACGAACGTCGCGGGAAGGGGCTTGAGCTCGTCCGCAGCCGCTGCCGCGCTCGCCTCGTCCAGGCAACCGAGCCCTTCGGCAACCTCGCCCTTGCGAACGAGCACCATTCCGCGGCGTGCGAGCGCCTGCGCCTCGAGGTTCCGGTCGCCGAAGCGCCTCCCGAGCTCTAGCGCTCGGTCGGCCTGTTCGAGCGCCTCGTCAAGCTCGCGGCTCCAGAACGCCACCATCGCACGCTGGAGCGCGAGGTATCCGTGCTCGACGGCCTCTTCCTCGCCCTCGAGAAGCGTCGCCGCGCGTCGATGCCAGCCTTGCGAGGCGGCAGAGGCGCCTTTCACGCCGTTCCACAGCGCGAGCCGCAGAGCAGCCTGGGCAGCTTGGAGGCGCTCTCCCTCCTGGAGGTGAAGCGCGTACGACCGTTCGTCCGCCTTGATCGAGCCGCTGACGTCGCCGCTCCACATCGACGCCTCGGCGAGGAGCTCGAGGTCCTTCGCGCCGAGGCCGCTTGCTGTGTCTGCCGCGCGGAGGAGCTCGTGCGCCGCCAACCAGTCGTTTCGCGCGACGGCGTCGTGCGCGGCCTCGAGCGGATCGGCGGTCGTGCTCATCGGCGTTCCACTACCGCCACTCGATCGAAACCAGTTCGATGGCATCGGCAACGCCCTTGAGCTCGGTCCTTCGCGGTTCGGAGACCGGGAAGCGCGCCGCTCCGTCACCCAGGCTTTCCCGACTCGCCAGGATCTCGCACCCGCCCGCGAGCGCGCCGATGCGCGCGGCAACATGGACACCCTGGCCCGCGTAGTCGTCGTCCGCCCGGTGGAACGCGCCGCCCGTGTGGAGGCCGATCCTGACGTCGGGTGCGAGCGGCTCGTGCGCATCGAGGGCGCGCTGGATCGCGACCGCGGCTTCGAGGGCGGCCCCCGGTGTCTGGAAGGCCGCGAAGTACCCGTCGCCGGTCTGCTTGATCACCTCTCCGCCCCGGTCGGAGATGAGCTCGCCCAGCGTCCTGTCGTGCCAGCCGAGCAGCTTCTTCCATTTCTCTTCTCCGAGCGCCTCGACGAGTTTCGTGGAGTCGACGATGTCGGTGAACACGAACGTCCTGCTCAGCTTGTGCTCGCCGAGGAGCTCGGCCGCCCGCTCGGCCGCCAGGGCGGCGCCGAGCCGCTCGAAGGCGCCCTTCGCCGCCGTCAGCTCGTCGCGGGCACCGTCTTCGTCTCCGCTGCGCCGGAGAGCGAAGCCGAGGAGCATCTGCGCCTCGGCCACCTCGTAGGG
>JACCYG010000110.1 GCA_013696595.1 Actinomycetota bacterium
GTGCCGCCGGTTGTGCCGCCGGTTGTGCCGCCGGTCGTACCCGTCTCGATCGCAACGAGCGTGTACGAGTAGTGGCTGACAGCCTTCCCGCCCGGATACGCGATAGTCACCGTCGCCGCATCCGGTACGACGTCAACGACCACGGGCCCGTCGCCGCTGTTCTCCGATCCGGCCTTCACGCAATAGCTGGCGATCAGGAACCCCGCCGGCGCCGTAACGGTCACGGACCCCGGATCGCCCGTTGTGTTGATGACACCGCTGGTTCCGGCGCCGCAGTGGTTCTCATTGTGGCCCGCTACCGCGGGTGCCGCTGTCACCGCGAAGACCGCGGCTGCGAGCAGCGGAAGCGAAAATCGCTTCATGTACACTCCCTCTCTAGATTTTCCTCTCGTCAAAAGGCGTGTAAGGCCGCAGAGCCGCAGACGCCTATGCCGAGATTATGTCTCTCAGAATTATAGCTCCTTCTCGCGGAATGTAAACGCCGACAAAAAGAAGCGTTCGTTCCGCTGTTTCGCTCTCTTGCCGTCTCACCCAACCGCCCGGTTCGGCAACCACGTCCCGAGCAGCGCCCGCGCGCCCGCCCCATCCGTTGCTCTCAAACTCGACTCGAAAGCGGACCAGAAGCGGGTCGTCCACGCGCCCGTCCTCTCTTACGAAGCCTCCTCGCTGCCCGCGTCCGCGAAGGATCACGGCTTGCCTCTTCCTCCTTCGGAAAGGACTTCTTGCGGAGTCATCCTCTGCTCCCCGTTGGCTTCGCGAGAATACGAGCCGCCGCTACCTGTCGTCGTAGCGGCGGTGAACGCCGGCGACGCCGCGGGCCGCAACTGTCAGACCCGTATCACTTGGGCCACCCTCAGTCGATCCGTCGAAGCTCCGGTTGGGGGCGAGGTTCGGTGCCCCGGCCGTGGCAGCGAGGACGCGCGCGGAATGACGCCGGTCAAGCCTTACGCTCGCGAAGCATCGGGAACAAGACGACGTCGCGGATCGTCTCCCGCCCGGTCAGGATCATGGCCAGGCGGTCGAGCCCGAGCCCCAGCCCGCCCGTCGGCGGCATTCCGTACGAGAGCGCCTCGACGTAGTCCGGGTCGCCGCGTTCCCCGCCCGCCTCGCCCTCCTGCTGCGCGAAGCGCTCGGCTTGCTCGTTTGCGTCGTTCAGCTCGCTGAAGGCATTGCCGAGCTCCATTCCGCCGATGAAGTACTCGAACCGTTCGACGACGGTGGGGTCGTCGTCCGTCGTGCGGGCGAATGGCGAGAGCTCGACCGGATAGTCGTGCAGGATCGTCGGCTCGACCAGATCGGGCTCGACGAAGTGGCTGAGCGCGTGGTCGGTGAGCTGCGCCCACGAGCGGTCCTTGCTTGTGTCGACTCCGCGCTCGTCCAGGCGGCCCCGCAGGTCGTCGGGGTCCCTCGTCCAGAGGCCGCGCTCCTCCAGCTCGTCGATCAGCTTCACCCGTCGCCACGGAGGCGCGAGATCGACGTCGTGGCCGCGAAACGAGACGCGCGTCGTCCCGAGCACCTCGGCGGCCACGGTCGAGACGAGCTCCTCGATCCGCGCCATCGTGTCGCGGTAGTCCGCGTACGCCTCGTACCACTCGAGCATCGTGAACTCGGGGTTGTGCTTGAAGGAAACGCCTTCATTGCGAAAGTCCTTGCCGAGCTCGTAGACGCGCTCGAGGCCGCCGACGATCAGCCGCTTCAGGTAGAGCTCGGTCGCGATGCGCAGATACAGGTCTGCATCGAGCTCGTTCGAATGCGTGACGAAAGGCTCGGCGAACGCACCCCCGTAGCGCGGCTGGAGGACCGGCGTCTCGACCTCGATGAACCCCTGCGCGTCGAGGTAGCGACGGATCCCCGCGACGAGGCCGCTCCGGAGGATGAAGTCTCGGCGAGTCTCTTCGTTCACGAGCAGGTCGAGATACCGCTTGCGATACCGCGTCTCGGCCTCGACGAGGCCGTGGAACGTGTCGGGAAGCGGCCGCGTGATCTTGGCGAGGAGCTCGAGCTCGTCGACGGCGAGCGACGGCTCGCCGCGCTTCGTTTTCGCGGGCGCGCCGGTCACCCCGACGACGTCCCCGAGGTCGACGTCCACGGTGCCAACACGATCCGCGGCGCAGAGAAGCTGGATCTGCCCGGAGCGGTCGACGAGGTCGAGGAAGACGAGCTTTCCGTGACCACGGCGCGCCATCACGCGTCCGGCCAGCCGGCGCGTCTCCCCCGCTTCCTCCCCGGCCTCGAGCCGCTCAGCCTCGGAGCGCACGGCGGCGATCTCGTCCCGGGCGGGGAACCGCTTAGGCAGGGGCATCCCGCGATCTTATGAGCCCGACAGGTGGTCGCCCGCCGCGGCGGGGCAAGCCCCCGCCCCTACACCGCCACGGCCGCGAAGGCGGGCTTTGCCCGACTTCGCTCAGAGCGGACCGTCGTCAGGAACCTCCGCGGGAAATTGCCGCGGCCGAAGGCCGCGAATTTTACGCGGCTTTCACGTCCATGATCTTGAACTTGAGCGAGCCGCGGGGCGCGGCGACCTCGACGGTCTCGCCCTTCTTGCGGCCCATGATCGCCTTGCCGACAGGCGACTCGTTGGAGAGCTTGCGCTCAGCGGGATTCGCCTCGGCCGATCCGACGATCGCGTACTCGACCGTCTCCTTCGCGTCGAGATCCCGGAGCCGCACGATCGTCCCGACCGCCACGATCCCCGACGGCACGTCCTTTCCCTGGATCACGCGCGCGCTCACGAGGCGCTCTTCGAGCTGCGCGATTCGCTGCTCGAGCATCGCCTGCTCGTTCTTCGCGTCGTCGTACTCCGAGTTCTCGGAGATGTCGCCGAACTCGCGCGCGTGCTTGATCCGCTCCGCAACTTCGCGGCGCTTGTCCGTCGTGAGAAACTGGATCTCCTCCTTGAGCTTCTTGTAGCCCTCGGGAGTGAGCAGAACTTCCTTCACCGTTCGATCCTCCAGACCCCTGATCGACGCACCGCACCCGCTGCGAGGCGCCGCGAGCCGGCGAATTGTAGCCATTCCGTCAAGAGCGGCGGGTTTCTCGTCTCGGCTACGATTTCCTGCTCTATGCAGGTGAATCTTCGCTCTCCCTGGCGCATCGGACCGGTGGAGGTTCCGACCCGCGTCGCGCTCGCTCCCATGGCCGGCGTGAGCGTCCAAGCCTTTCGCCGCCAGGGGCGGCGGTACGGCGCGGGGCTCGTCTGCTCCGAGATGGTGAGCTGCGCAGGACTCTCGCGCGGCAATGAGCGCACGCTCGGCTACCTCCGCATCGCAGGGGACGAGCATCCGCTCGCGGTGCAGATCTTCGGCTCCGAGCCGACCGCGATGCGTGTAGCCGCCCGGATGGCCGAGAGCGCCGGAGCCGACCTCGTCGACATCAACTTCGGCTGCCCGGTCCGCAAGGTGACGAAGACCGGCGCGGGGGCGACGCTCCTCGACGATCCCGATCGCGCCTGCCGCATCGTCGACGCGGTCGCACGCGCCGTGTCCGTGCCGGTGTCGGTGAAGATGCGCCGTGGCCTCGAGAACGGGTCTCGCTCGGCCCTGACCGTCGGCCCTCGCCTGGTCGACGCAGGCGCCGCAACGCTCACGCTCCACCCCCGGTCGGCCAAGCAGATGTACACCGGAACCGCCGACCACTCGCTGACCGCCGAGCTCGTCGACCTCGTGGACGTCCCGGTCGTCGCGTCGGGGGACATCACGTCGCGCGCGCGGGCGCAGGCCGTGCTCGCGACCACGCGTGCGGCGGCCGTCATGGTCGGACGGGCCGCGCAGGGGAACCCGTGGGCGATCTCTGAGATCGTCGGGGGCGGTAACGGCCAGCCCACACGCGAGGAGATCGTCGCAGAGCTCGTCCTCTTCATTCGCGAGACGGTCCGGGAGCTCGGTGAGCAACGCGCCACTGGGTTCTTGAAGAAGTTCTACGGCTGGTATCTAGGGCGGGGACGCTTTCCAAAGCCGTTCAAGCAAGAGCTCGTGCAGCTGCCGACCGTCGTGGAAGTCGAGCGGCGGCTGTTCGCCGCGGCGCCCGGCGCGCGAGATATCCTCGCCCGGCTCGAGGAGGAGTTCCCGGCCGGGGACGAGGTCCTCCTCGACCTGCCGATCTCCGTCTACGGCGGCGGTTGAGCCCGAACGAAATTCGCGCCTTCGGCGCGGCAATTTCG